>CAWUMW010000092.1:0-8622 GCA_963923415.1 uncultured Hyphomicrobiales bacterium
GGCTCTGCGGTACGTTGAACAGCCCCGATGACCTGTGCGTCATTGGGCAGTGCTGTGTCCGCAGCAGGCGGGGCGGTGCAGTGGCGCACGGTGTCCTGCCATTGATGGCGCAGCGTAGTGGCATGATGGATCCAGTCTGCGGGAGCATGGCTGTCGCCAAGTGCGGCATCCAATTCGCTCAATCCGCGACGCAGATCGCACACAACCGCAAGAGCGCCATGTTTATGCGCATCAAAGGATGTAATATTCAGGCTTATGAGATGACATCCGGTCTGTTGAAACAAGGTGCGCGATCCGGTGGTAAAATCTTGCAACCGTGTTCCTAAGGCGAGGACCACATCGGCCTGTTGCGCTAATTGATTCGCCGCATCTGTTCCCGTGACACCCAGCGCTCCCATCAACAAAGGATGGTCATCGCTCAGCGCACCTTTTCCAGCCTGCGTGACCGCAATCGGCAGGCCATGCTTTTGGCAAAAATTTACCATCTCGATCTCGGCTTCGGCATAAAGAACCCCACCGCCGACAATCACCAAGGGCTTTTTTGCCTGTTTGAGATAGTGGGCTGCGGTGGCCAGTTCTGCGGGGTCAGGCCCTAAGCGGCGGGGCATCCAGATTTTTGGTTCAAGGAAGGAGAGGGGGCAGTCAAACGCTTCGGCCTGCACATCCTGACAGAGCGATAAGGTGACCGGGCCACAGTCTGCGGCATCGGTCAGCACCGCCATCGCGCGTTCAAAAGCCGGCAAAATCTGTTCGGGCCGGGTGATGCGGTCGAAATAGCGCGAAACGGGTTTAAAGCAATCATTGGCAGAGAGGGTTCCGTCGCCAAATTGTTCCACTTGCTGCAACACAGGGTCGGGCGCGCGATTGGCAAAGACATCGCCCGGCAACAACAAGACCGGTAATCGGTTGACATGGGCTAAGGCTGCGGCGGTGACGAGATTGGTGGCCCCCGGCCCGATGGAGGTGGTGGCCGCCATCATGCGGCGTCGGCGGGTCGCTTTAGCAAAAGCAATGGCCGCATGGGCCATGGCTTGTTCATGATGAGCACGAAAAGTCGGCAGTGTCGCGCGCTGGCTCGCCAGCGCTTCCCCGAGCCCAGCGACATTGCCATGTCCGAAAATCGCCCAAACCCCGGCAAAAATTGGCACTGTCTGTCCTTCATAGACAGTCATTTGCTGACTCATGGCCCGTGTCAGGGCTTGTGCCATGGTCAGTCTAACGGTTCGGGTCATTGATGCGTTCTCCCGCCTGAAATGGTGCCTTTTATGCCTGCGTGGACAGGCATATCTGCAGACATGCCTTGAGCTGGCTTTTCTAACATGGCACTGTACTGACTCAACACTGTACTGACTCGGCCGTGTGAAGCAAAGGCCTGTTTAACTAAAGGTCAGTTTAACAAGGATGTGTTTGGCGCGAACTTATTTAAACCTTTAGGGCCTATTTCAACGAGAGTAAGGGGAATCGGATGCGGTTTGGACTTTTGGGCGCGGGGCGGATTGGACAGATTCATGCGCAGACGGTTGCGGGCATGTCAGGCATTACGCTTGCCGCTGTTGCCGATGCGATGCCGGAAGCCGCACAACGCGTGGCGCATCAGACAGGGGCTGCCATTTGCTCTATTCAGGCGGTGTTGCAAGATCCGCAGATTGACGCGGTGTTGATTTGCACACCAACCGATACGCATGCCGATTTGATTGAACAGGCGATGCAGTCTGGCAAGGCAGTGTTTTGTGAAAAGCCTGTTGATTTGTCGTCAGAACGAATCCTGCGCTGTTTGGAACAGGTCCGTCAGGCTGGCAAACCCTTGATGATTGGTTTTAACCGGCGATTCGATCCGCAGTTTTCCACTTTAAAAAAACGTCTCGACGCAGGGCAGGCCGGATCCATCGAACTGGTCACGATTTTGTCGCGCGATCCCAATCCGCCGCCGGTTGAATATGTCAAGCGCTCCGGCGGCCTGTTCCGCGATATGATGATCCATGATTTGGATATGGCCCGCTTTATCACCGGCGAAGACATGACCGAGATTTATGCGGTGGGCTCATCCTTGGTGAACCCCGCCATTGGCGCTGAGGGGGATGTCGATACGGCGGCGGTGCTGCTCAAGACCGCGCGCGGTGTGGTGGTTCAGATCAGCAATTCCCGCCGCGCCACCTATGGGTATGATCAACGTATCGAGGTGCATGGATCGCTTGGCATGATCCGCGCTGGTAATCAGCATGAAAGCGCGGTTGAATTTGCCGGCAAGCAAGGGTTTTTAACGGATCCCGTGCAAAATTTCTTTTTGGAACGGTATGCCGATGCTTATCGCATTGAAATGGAACATTTCGTTACCGCTTTGCAAAAAGGCCAGCTCCCATCGCCGTCTGGTCATGACGGTTTGATGGCCCAAAAACTGGCCGATGCTGCAACACGCTCTGCGCAAACAGGGCAAAGTGTTCGGCTCTGACCTGTTTGCGCTGTCCATGGGGCAGGAAGAGTCAAGGCAAGCAGTGTAAACGGCAGCAAGTGATACGTGCAGCGGTTATTTGGGGCTGTTTGAGATTTCAGTTTCCCAGCGTTTGATCAGGCGTGTGCGCACAGCGTCTGTACCGAAGCGGGCAAAGTCATAGTCGATTAATTTGACTTCGCTCAGCAGCGGTGTGTTGGGGGGTAAAGGCGCGGTGCGGTTGGAGGGGATTTGATAGGACTTGGCGCGGGTGCCGGTGGCTTGGGCCTCGGCAGAAAGCGCATAGTCGTAAAAGATTTTCGCCTGTTCAAGATTTTTGGCTCCGTTGATGATCGACATTGAGCCGATCTCATATCCGGTGCCTTCACAAGGGGCGGTGTTTTTGACGGGGAAACCCGCTTCCTTTTCCGCCACAGCGGCAAACATCCATGTAATGGCAAGAGTGGATTCACCGCGCGCTACATTCTGCATGGGGGCGGCGCCTGAGCGTGGATATTGATTGGTGAGGGCGTGTAAGGACTTGAGAAAGGCAAAGGCCTGTTCCTCGCCCATCAATTGCACCAAAGTGGCAATAAAGGTGTAGGAGGTGCCAGACGATTGCGGATTGGCCATCTGGATCTCGCCTTTAAATTCCGGCTTCAGCAAATCAGCCCAGCATCGAGGCGGGGTGAGTTTGTGTTTTTCGAGCGCTTCGGTGTTCCACACAATGCCCAATGTCCCGGCATAAATACCCACCGTGCGCCATTGGGCCTGTTCAGCCTGTTTTTGGGCCCAAGGGTGGAGCTGCGCCAGCAGCGGGGATTGATAGGCCTGTGTCAGCCCTAATTCTGCGGCTTGGAGATGTTGGTCGCCGCCACCCGCCCACCAAATATCGGCCTTGGGATTATCTTTTTCGGCTTTGATTTGCGCGAAGGTTTCTCCAGCGCTTTTCACGGTCATCAGGGTTTTGATACCGGTTTTTTGCTCAAAATTTTCGCGCATGATTTCGCACCATTGCGCGAGGGCACTGCAATACACAGTGACTTGCCCTTTGGACGTTTGTGCTGTGGAGGGTTGCGCAGTGCTTGGACTGGCCCAAGCGATGGAAGCGATCAGCGCGCCCAGCAGGGCAACGCGCAAACGGAAGGGGCAGACAGAGCCAGAATAAAGGCGGTACATACGCATGATGCCAATCTCAAGTTTCAGGAATAAAACGGGATAGGGGGAGAAGCTGTCCAAGTTAAATTGACTGACGAGTGGATCATGTTAGTCTGATTGTTCAAAATTTACAAAAGTCTTTCCGTTTCTGAGGACGGGGGGATCGGCGAGGGGGAGTGATACCGATGCGAGGATTCTGGCAACGGGCTGGGTTTGCGGCTCTGTGTTATGGTGTGGTGGGACTTTTTCCACAGGCGCAGGCCCAACAAAGTTTAACGGTCTATTGTTCTGTTCAAGAAGAGTGGTGCCGCCCGATGGCGGAGCAGTTCGAAAAAGAGACCGGGATCAAAGTCTCCATGACCCGCAAAAGCTCGGGCGAGACCTATGCGCAAATCAAAGCGGAGTCGAGCAATCCGAAGGGCGATATTTGGTGGGGTGGCACGGGAGACCCCCACATGCAGGCCGCAGAAGAAGGCTTAACCGAAGCCTATGAATCGCCGATGCTCAAGGAGATGCAAGATTGGTCCGTGCGTCAATGGAAGCAAACCAATGGACGCACCATCGGCATTTATTCTGGTGCTTTGGGCTTTGCCTATAACACCAAAATTCTTGCTCAGAAAAATCTGCCTGAGCCCAAATGTTGGGCTGATTTGCTCAATCCAAAATTCAAGGATGAAGTCCAAGTTGCTGATCCGAATTCATCCGGCACGTCTTACACCATGCTTGCAACCTTGGTGCAGATCATGGGTGAAGATAAAGCGTTTGACTATATGAAAGCGCTGCATAAAAACATTAATCAATACACCAAATCCGGGGCCGCTCCGGCCAAAGCCACGAGCCTTGGGGAAACCACCATCGGTATCGCTTTTTTGCATGATCATGTGACCATGATTGTGGAAGGCGCTCCGATGAAGGCGGTCGCCCCGTGTGAGGGAACGGGTTATGAAATCGGCTCGATGTCGATTATCAAAGGAGCGAAAAATCTCGACAATGCCAAGAAATGGTATGATTGGGCTTTGACAGCAAAAGCACAATCCTTGGCTGTTCCGGCTAAATCCTATCAAGTGCCGTCCAACACAGCCACACCTATTTCTCCTCTCGCACCGAAATTGCAAGACATAAAACTTATAGACTTTGACTTTGCAAAATATGGCTCGTCGAGTGAACGTAAGCGCCTGCTGGCTAAATGGGATGCCGAAGTCAGAAATGCACCAAAATAACTCAACTGTGGTGCCAACTCAAAATTCTTCTTTGTTGCCGAAAGCATGGAGTGGCCTAGCTTGGGCCGCCCTATTGCTATTGCCGTGGTATTGGCTTTCTAAAATTGATAGTCATATTTTGGATGGCTCTTTGAGCGTTATTGGGCTGGTATTGTCTGGCAAGAATCTTTGGCTGGCTTTGTTGTTCATTCCACTTGTGTTGCAGGCGTCAAGCTGGGTGGTGCAATTGAGCCAGCGTCAGATGGCGTGGGTCTTGATCACAACGGCCAGTCTGGCTTTGCTGGTTTGTTTGGGGCAGGGCTTTGCGATTGGCTTGAAGGGATGGGATTGGGCATGGGCTGGCGCTTTGTTTGGCGGCAAGCCTGTGCAGCAGGGCATGGGCTTTGGCGGCTATGCCTATCTCTTGGCAGCACTGATGATGATGTCGCAAGGGCTGGCCTTGTTGGGGCTGTGTCGGGGCGATGGGTTCATGACGGCCTCGATCAGTTTGAGCATTGGCTTGATCGTTCTGTTTGTGTTTTTTCCGGTGTCGCGGATTTTGGTGCAATCGGTTTTAATGCCCGATGGTACATTGGCTTTTGCTGCGGCCTATGAGCGGTTGCACGATGCCAGCATTTGGGGGCTCGCTTGTTTGGGCGGCAGCCTCCAATGTGGCGTGGTTTGGAACAGTTTGTTTCTCGGCCTTGTGGTGGGGGCGGGCAGTACCATTTTAGGCTTGGCCTTTGCTCTGATTGCCGCTCGGTCGCATTGGCCGTTCAAACCTTTTGTGCGGCTGTTGTCGATTTTGCCCATCATCACGCCGCCTTTTGTCATCGGTTTGGCCATGATCTTGTTGTTTGGCCGCTCTGGTTTTTTTACGGGTTTGTTGTCGGATTGGTTTGATATTCCGCGCTCGCGCTGGATCTATGGATTTTATGGCGTCACGCTGGCTCAGCTTCTCGCCTTTACACCGATTGCCTTCATGATTTTGTTAGGGGTGGTGCAAGGCATTAGCCCGTCGATGGAGGAAGCGGCACAGACCTTGCGGGCTCATCCGTCAACTGTCTTTAAAACCATTACCTTTCCACTGCTGCGGCCCGGTCTTGCCAATGCGTTTTTGGTTGGCTTTGTCGAGAGTTTAGCGGATTTCGGTAATCCCTTGGTTCTGGGCGGCAATTTTGAAGTTCTTTCGACCAAGATTTTCTTTGCGGTGGTGGGATCTGCCGTGGATGAAAGCCGTGCGGCTCTGTTAGCCCTTATTTTGTTGATCATGACACTCGGCGCCTTCTGGGTGCAAAATGCATGGATTGGCAAAAAAAATTATACCACTGTTTCGGGAAAAGGGGATGGGGGCTTTCAAGCACCTTTGCCTCATGGTGTGGCGTGGCTGTGCGGCTTGTTCGTGATTCCGTGGAGCCTGTTCATGGTCTGCGTTTATGGGATCATTATCATTGGTGGATTCGTGGTTAGTTTGGGGCGCGACTACACGCCTACTTTGCGTCATTTTGAAACCGCGTTTAAAATCGTCAAAAGTGATTTTGGCTGGCAATTTGCTGGATCCGCGTGGAACTCATTTTTTGCAACCCTCGAAGTTGCGGCACTCTCGACCCCCTTTACCGCAGCCTTGGGCATTTTGATCGGCTATTTATTGTCGCGCCAAAAATTTGCCGGTCAGTCGGTGTTTGAATTTGCGACGATGCTGAGCTTTGCCATTCCCGGCACGGTGATCGGCGTGAGTTATATTCTGGCCTTTAACGTGCCGCCATTTGAAATGACTGGCACGGCGATGATTTTGGTGATTTGTTTTGTGTTTCGTAATATTCCGGTTGGCATCCGGGCCACCGTTGCAACCTTGTCGCAGGTTGATAAATCGCTTGATGAAGCCTCATTAACGTTGGGCGCGCGCACCAGCACGACCTTGCGTCGGGTGATGATGCCGCTCTTGCGTCCTGCGGTTGTCACAGCCTTGGTCTATTCGTTTGTTCGGACCATGACATCGGTCAGCGCGATTATTTTTCTTGTTTCGGCAAAATACAATATGGCGACAACCTATATCGTGGGGCGGGTTGAGGCGGGTGAATATGGCATTGCGATTGCCTATTCTTGCGCTTTGATCGCCTTGATGCTGGTGATGATTATTGTCATTCAGCTCATGGTTGGGGAGCGTGCATTAGGACGCAGAAAAGGCGCAGCACAATGACTAAGGATAAAGCAGGGCAAGATCAGGGCAATGCCTCGCAGCGCAATGCCTCGGTTGAATTTCGCTCAGTCACCAAACGCTATGGCGCCGTGACTGCGGTTGATCAGGTCTCCTTCACCATCCAACAAGGCCAGTTGATGACCTTTTTGGGGCCGTCAGGCTGTGGCAAAACCACCACGTTGCGGATGATTGCCGGGTTGGAAATTCCGGAACAGGGACAGATTTTGATCGGGGGCGAGGATGTCACCTTGCGTTCGGCGGCAGATCGCAATGTGTCGATGGTATTCCAGTCTTATGCCTTGTTTCCTCATATGAGCGTTTTGGAAAATGTCTGTTATGGCCCGAGCGTGCAGGGTATGAGTCAAAAAGAGGCAGAGCAGCGCGCCCATCATGTTTTGGAGACCGTGGGGTTGAAAGGATTGGGGCAGCGGATGCCTTCCGAATTATCGGGCGGTCAGCAGCAGCGTGTTGCCGTGGCGCGCGCTTTGGTGCTTGAGCCGGATGTATTGTTGTTTGATGAGCCGTTATCGAATTTAGATGCGAAATTGCGGCGGCGTGTGCGTGAAGATATTCGTGACTTGCAACAGCGCTTAAATTTAACCGTTGCTTATGTCACCCATGATCAAGAAGAAGCCTTGGCGGTTTCTGATGAAATCATTGTGATGAATAATGCGCGGATCGCCCAACGTGGAACACCGCATCGGCTTTATGAAGAGCCCGCCGATTTGTTTATCGTTGATTTTATTGGCGATGCTAATTGTCTTGATGTGGAGATCAGCGTGGCGGCTGATCAAGCGCAGATGCAGATCGGGAGTGCGCGTTTTACGCTGCCTGCGCGCGGCCTTAAGTCCGGACCTGCCAAATTGGCGATCCGCCCGGATGCGATTACGCTCGCCCCGCCACCTGGCTCTGTGTCGGGCGTGGTGAAAAAGGCTTTTTTCCTGGGCCGTTTATGGGAATATACGATAACCACTCCGGTGGGGGATTTGTTTGTCACGGTGCCCGGTCGTGTGGCGGTTTATCGTGTTGGCTCTGAGGTTGGATTGACATTTGATCAAGCTGGAATGGTTCTTGTTCCGGCTTAAATTTTTCAACCGAACTCTATTTTTTAAACAGTGAGGATGAGTGGATGCAAGCGCTTCTTGATGCCCGTGAACAGGCTCTCCATCGAATTGTAAAAGAAGCGGGCGCGCATGCTTTGGCGTTGTTTGAGGATCCAGCCGGATTAAAAATTTCCATGAAAGGGGCGCAAGACTGGTTAACCCATGCGGATGGCGAAGTTGAAACGCTGATCCGCGATGCGTTGCTGAAAGCCTTTCCTGAAGATTCGGTGATGGGTGAGGAGCAAGGCGGGGAGAGCGGCGAGCGTTTATGGATCGTTGATCCCATTGACGGCACGGCGAATTTTGCCCGCCAAGATCGGCTTTGGTGTCTTTCGGTTGGATTTGTGTTGCAGGGCGTGCCGACTTTGGGGGTCGTGTTTGCGCCGTCTTTGGGTGAATTTTATTCAGCCCGCATCGGGCAGGGTGCGCAGATGAATGGCAAGCCGATCCATGTCGCACAAACGGACTCCATTGATCGTTCGGTGGTTGAACTGGGCTGGTCAACGCGTCGCCCCCGCAGCACCTATCTTGATC
>CAWUMW010000093.1:0-8600 GCA_963923415.1 uncultured Hyphomicrobiales bacterium
GCAAAGCAGCTTTGACCGGTCCCATTAAGCCATAATGAGGCACAGCTTCATCGGCCCCTAAATAGCTCATGGTGATCAGGCTGCCTCCATTGGGCATATGCGGTTTCAGGCCTTTGGCTAAGGTGGCAAAGGAATGGCAGGACACTTCCATGGCACGTGCGAAGCCAACGCTGGAGCTGTCGATGACTTGTCCATGCAAATCTTCCAACGGCGCCCAAGCAATCGAATGAACCACAAAATCAAAATGACCGAGATGGCCCAATGCGCTTTCAATCACAGGATTGAGTGCATCCGGATCTTCAATATTCAACGCATAAAGCGGAATACCAAGGGGATCGGTGAGCGGTGCCACATAGGTTTTGGCTTTTTCGTTTAAACACGTGACAACCAGCTCCGCTCCTAATTGATGGGCGAGTTGTGTGCAGCCCCAAGCGATGGAATGTTCGTTCGCCAGCCCGAGGATGAAGCCTTTTTTACCCTTGAGATCAAACAAGGAGGGAGTGGAATGGGTCATGCGTGAAATCTTTTGTCTTGGTGTTATTTAATCGGCATAGCGCTGATGCACATAAAGTCCGGGTGCCGCAGCAAGGGATTTGTCAGGGGCGATGGCTTGGCTGGGATGATGAGGTCCTGAGCGCTGGGCAAGCCAGGCTTCAAAAGCCTCCCACCATGAGCCTTCGTAGCGAGGCGCTTGGGTCAGCCATTCTTCTGGTTCTAACCAGTCATGGCCCTCGGGCATGCTGTGGATCTGATAGCTGCGATGTGCATGGCCCGGCTCAGAGACAATACCAGCATTATGCCCCCCCGCTGTGAGGACAAAAGTGGTTTCGGTGTCGGTCAGCAGATGGATTTTATAAACGGATTTCCAAGGCGACACATGATCGCGGACAGTGCCCACCGCAAACAGTGGCACGTGAATATCCATTAAGGCAATGCCTTTGCCATCAAACCGGAAATGGCCTTCCGCCAACGAATCTTTCAAAAAGAGTTCGGTGAGATATTCGTTGTGCATGCGTTCGGGCAAGCGGGTGACATCCGCATTCCAGCTCATCATATCCAGCGTGACCTCATCCTCACCCATCAGGTAACGACGTGTCGAGCGCGACCAGATCAGATCGCGTGAATTGAGGAATTGAAACGTTGCCGCCATTTGTCGCCCAGACAAATATCCGGTTTCTTCCATCGACTCCCGCAAGGTTTGTAATTGATCTTCATCAATAAAAACGCCCAAAGCCCCGGGTTCAGAAAATTCAACCTGTGCGGCCAACAAAGTGACAGAGGCCAGTTCAGGAAGCGCCTCATAATCGATGCTGGATCCAGCCTGTTGCGGGTGCCCTTTGTGATGGCCAATGGCAGCGGCCGCAATGGCTAAAAAAGTTCCGCCGAGGCAATAGCCCAGAGCATGGACCCGATGAAATCCAGCCTGTTCTTTGATCGCCCGCAGCCCATCCAAAACACCCAATTTGATATAGTCTTCAAAACCGAGTGCGCGATCATGGCTGTCAGGATTACGCCATGACAGCATAAAAACAGTATGCCCTTTGCCCACCAAATATCGCACGAAAGAATTTTCAGGTGAGAGATCAAGGATGTAATATTTCATAATGCAGGAGGGAACGATCAATAAAGGCTCTGCCTGCACGTGATCCGTTAAGGGCTCATATTGAATAAGTTCAATCAAATGATTGCGATAAATGACCTGCCCCTTGGTCACAGCAACATCTTGACCCACCGCAAAAGCCAAAGGCTTTAAAGTGTCAGATTGCGCACCGGATTTGGCATTGAGCGTCTCTTGCATATCTTCCAGATAATGCTGCCAGCCTTTCACCCAATTCTGTCCGCCAGTCTCCATGGTTTTGAACCAGACATCTGGATTGGTCAGGGGCCAATTCGAAGGCGAGAGCGCATCCATGAATTGTTGGGAGAAAATGTCAAGCATGTGTTGGTGATGGCGCGATACGCCCTCAACCGACAGTGCTTTTTGTAGCAGGCGCGTTTGGGCCTGATAGCCCATTTTTAACCAGGCAAAAGGCGGGTTTTGCCATGCTTGAGTGCCAAATCGATTATCTTGCGCGCCAGTCTGTGTGTCCGTGTCAGACAGTGGGAAGGATTTCCATTCATCCAGCATCGCTTTTGCCAGCAGCATTTGTTGGCCGGGGGAATGGCCAAAATGGAGCGCCCAGTCCGTGAAGGCGAGTGTCAGCGCCAAAGGGGATAGACCCAGCGCCAATTTTGCCAGCTGCGCATGATAAAGATCATCAAGCTGACGGGCCTGCTCTTGCAGGCTTTCATCGGTTGGAGCGGGGGAGAGGGACGGGGTGTTGGTCATGGCTTACGCACCGCGGTCGGAGGAGTTAAATAGAATTACCTTAGTCATTTCAAAGACTAACAGCCTCAAAACAGTGAGACTTCCCAGCCGCAAGACAGGGCTGAGCACGATTTATATTGCATTGCACAAAAAATCATGAATGCTGGCCGAAGTCAATCCGCTGCATCGGTGTTTCCCCGGTTGCGGTTGGAGCGGCAAGAAGGAATGGGTCTGTTCTTCGACTTTGGTTGAAACAGCGCGCGACAAGCCAGTTTCAAGGCTGTTTCGTGCTATGAGCATGGTGAGAGATGAGGATTCCATTCTAGGATCCCCTTCTCGGATCGATCGTGAAGCGATGGCGGCGACGGCGTGTTATCGTATCGGGACTATGTAAAGCGTTTGTGTGAGTTTGGATAAAGTGTGATGACTGAAGGTCAACAGGATGTTGAAACAGAGACCACAAAACAAGTCTCTATGCCCTTGATGTTAGGGGCTTTGGGTGTGGTCTATGGGGATATCGGCACATCGCCGCTTTATGCTTTTAAGCAATCCTTATTGATGGCAGGTGACGCAACCCCTCAAGCGGTGATTGCTTTATTGTCCTTGATTATTTGGTCGCTGCTTCTGGTTGTCACAGTCAAATATGTGTTGATCATCATGCAGGCCAATAATCGTGGTGAGGGTGGCACTTTGGCGCTCACAGCACTGGCCATTAGTTGTTTGCACAATCAGAAATTTCGTTGGTTGGTTTTGATCATTGGTTTGATGGGTGCATCGTTATTTTATGGCGATAGTATTATTACCCCGGCTATATCCGTGTTGAGCGCGGTTGAGGGAATTGAAATCGCAACTCCACTCTTCAAACCTTATGTCATTCCGATTACCTTGGTGCTCATCACCGTTTTGTTTGCTTTGGAACGGCATGGGACAGCAACAATTGGTCGATTATTTGGTCCTGTGATGCTGGTATGGTTTAGTGTCATTGGTGTTTTAGGTGCTTACGCGACTTTAAATAATCCCGTCGTTTTGGTGGCTTTTAATCCTTTCAACGGCATAGAATTTTTGATTGATCATCCATATTTGGCCAGTAGCGTTTTAGGGGCCGTGGTGCTGGCAGTGACGGGCGGTGAAGCGCTTTATGCTGATATGGGACATTTTGGAATGGGTCCGATAAGACGCATTTGGTTATTTTTTGTTCTACCCATGTTATTGCTTAATTATATGGGCCAAGCGGCTTTATTGCTGCGCGATCCTGCGGCGATTGACAATCCCTTTTATCAATTGGCACCGGATTGGGCTTTGTTTCCGATGGTGATTTTATCATCGGCAGCAACAATCATCGCATCACAGGCGGTCATTTCGGGAGCCTTTTCGATCACCAATCAAGCGATCCAGCTTGGTTATATTCCTCGTATTCGCGTTCGCCATACCTCGACCGATGAAATTGGACAGATCTATGTCAGCAAGGTCAATTTGTTTTTGTTTTTCTCTGTTGTCGGTCTGGTTTTGTTGTTTGAAACCTCAGATCATCTGGCCGTTGCCTATGGGGTTGCTGTGACTGGAACGATGACAGTTGTCACGCTTTTGGCTTGTTTGGTCATGATCAGAAAGCACCATTGGCGGTTATGGGCCGCGTTACCCATTTTTGCCGGGTTGGTGTCGATTGATTTGGGGTTTTTTATTTCCAATCTTACCAAATTTATGCATGGCGGTTGGTTTCCTCTCCTCGTAGCCGGCATAATTTTTTTCATCATGCTAGCTTGGGTTGAGGGTCGCGAACGTTTTTTAGCATCGCGCTGGCAGGATGCGATGCCATTGCAGGCCTTTATTGCTGGCTGCGGCGATCAAAATTTGCATCGTGTACCCGGTACGGCCGTGTTTATGGTACCCAATATGCAAGTGGTGCCCTCCACGCTTTTACATTCGCTCAAGCATTTTCATGTCTTGCATGAGCAAGTTATTTTGATGACGGTTGAAACCACAAGCTCGCCCTATGTCGCTGAGCAACAGCGGATGGAGGTGAAGCAGCGCGAGAATGGGATAACGCTCGTCAAATTGCATTATGGATTTTTTGAGGAGCCACGCATTTTACGCGTTCTCGCGCGCTTGCGCCTGCAAGGCTATCAATTCCGGCTGTCAGATGTATCGTTTTTTGTTGGGCGTGAACGTTTGGTGACCCATGCTCGCCATCCGTTAACCCGGCTGCGCGATAAATTATTTATCTTGCTTCATCGCAATATGTTAAGCGCAACCGATTATTACGAGATCCCACCCGCCCGCGTGGTGGAGCTTGGCGGATATATCGTTTTGACAGACCATTAATTTAAGGCAAGACAGGGCGTTAGTTTCAGTGCCACTCTGCACGCCCATTGCCCGATGATCAGAACGGATTCCAGGTCGATTCAGGCGTGAATTTTAAGTAGCCGATATTGATCCCTAGCCGCGCGCCGACCCCAGAGCTGATGGGGACAATCACAATATCGTCAGCAATCAACGCTGTCATCGAAAACCCGCCGACAACATAAGCGGATCCATCAATGCCGCCAAAACGTTGGAATAATGCATCGGTTGTGGGTAGCTTATAGACCAGCATCATGGTGCGGGATCCGTCTCCGCCAAAATCAAAGCCGAGTGATGGTCCCTGCCAGAACACTTTTCGGTCTCCGGCATTGCGGGTGTAGAGTGTCCCTTCGCCATAGCGCAGACCACCAAAAAAGGCGCCCCCAGCCTCTTGTCCTAAAATATAGCCGTTGGGTTGCCCCCAGCGCTTGGTGGCTTCTTCAATTGCTTGGGCGAGACCGCGCGAAATGGTGCCAAAAAATTGATGTCCAGAGTCAATCAATTCGCGCGTGGTAAAGGTCTTTTGCGCCGGATCCGGTTTGCCCGATGATTGGGCTAAGGCCAATCCGGTCAGGGTCTGGCTTAAAACCACACTGCTGCTTGCCATCAATACTGTTTTGAGAAGGCGGCGTCTGTTCATCGGGCTGCTCTGCATCGGCATCGTCTCGTGTCTCTCAGGCGCGGATCCAACACCAGGGTCAGGATGAGGTCTTTTTACGCCAACACGCTGGACCACGGCTCATGGAAGCGAATCATTTGCATTCAGAATCCGGCTTTTCTTCAAAGCGTGCAAGCTTTTCTATCAAGCCGCCCCTATCCTGCCTGTCTTTTATTAATAAAGGATGAGGAGGAGAGCCGCATCATCGGTTTTTTAGCCAAATTTTTGATGCATTACCGATTTGTTAAACCCTCTCAGGCAGGGTGGAAACAAACGGATCTTAGTTAGCTGGAATGAGGAGTGAGCGATGGGCCGGATCATCCTAGATGCACTCGATTTGGGTGCCTTGTTGTGTAGCCGTGTCTGCCACGATGTGATTTCTCCGGTTGGCGCTATTGTGAATGGCCTGGAAGTGCTGGCCGATGAAAAAGATGAAAGCATGCGCGATTTTGCGCAGGATTTAATCCGCAAAAGTGCGGCCACGGCTTCGGCCCGGTTGCAATTTGCGCGTTTAGCTTTTGGTGCGGCTGGATCTGCAGGCGCTATGATTGATTTAGGGGATGCCGAGCAGGTCGCACGGGGTATTTTTAATGATGAGCGCACCCGTTTGGAATGGCAGGCCCCGCGCCAGCTTTTGCCGAAAAATCAGGTTAAATTATTGCTCAATCTTTTGGTCATTGCCCAATCAACCATTCCTCGCGGTGGTGTGGTCAGTGTCGCTTTATCCGGGGAGGGCGACCAGCTGGGCATGCGATTGACCGCGCAAGGAACAGCGGCCCGGATCCCGCCTGCGCTGCCGGCATTACTGCGGGGTGAAAGCGAGACGGATGGCATCGATTCTCATTCCATCCAGCCTTATTATGCAGGCCTCATTGCGCAAGCGGCAGGGTTGCAATTGCATCTTGATCTTGCAGGGGATGTCGTCACCCTAGACGCTGTGCGGATTTAAACGAGTGGTTCTTTAGAAATACTCGTTTTGCAATTTTCTTGCAGCAATTTTCTTGCAGCAATTTTCTTGCAACTGATTTCTTTTCTTCAATGGCGCCTCAAAGAAAAACGCCCCAGCGGGGCGTTTTAAAAATTTGATTGCATTGAGAGGATCGGGTGTTAGGCAGAGATGCGCACACCGTCCTCTTGTGGTTCACGCAGCACATAGCCACGGCCCCAAACAGTTTCGATATAATTCTTGCCTTTAGATGCATTGGCGAGTTTTTTGCGCAATTTGCAAATAAAGACGTCGATGATTTTCAATTCAGGCTCATCCATTCCGCCATAGAGATGGTTGAGAAACATTTCTTTGGTCAGGGTTGTGCCTTTGCGCAGGCTCAGCAGCTCCAGCATTTGATATTCTTTGCCGGTCAGATGAACGCGCTTGCCTTCCACCTCAACAGTTTTTTGATCAAGATTAACCAGCAAGTCGCCCGTTTCAATGACCGATTGGGCATGGCCTTTAGACCGCCGCACAATGGCTTGGATGCGGGCAATCAATTCATCTTTATGGAAAGGCTTGGTGAGATAATCATCAGCGCCAAAGCCAAGGCCCCGCACTTTATCTTCAATACCCGCCAAACCAGACAAAATCAGAATCGGAGTCTTTACCCGTGCCACACGCAATGTGCGCAACACTTCATAGCCCGACATGTCCGGCAGGTTCAGGTCCAGCAAAATGATGTCATAATCATAGAGCTTGCCGAGATCGACGCCTTCTTCACCCAAATCCGTGGTATAAATGTTAAAATTTTCAGTTTTTAACATCAATTCGATGCTTTGAGCGGTCGCGCTGTCGTCTTCAATCAGCAAAACACGCATGTCGTATCCCCAAGCTTCAGGTCTGTCGTCCGTGCATTGTGTAATGAAACGTGCCGGATGAGAGACAATGTCCAAATGTGTGCCCAGTCCTCTGGGTGATTCGAAAATAATGGCTAATGGTTAACAAAGGGTGATTCTGCGCCGCAAGTCTTAATCTTTGTCGGAAGAAAGTTTTTTTTCAGACACGAAAAACAAAGGAATTTCCTTAAAAATCCACGTTTCTATTTATTTACCTGTCTTAATGCCGAGGCGCTGCGCAGCCCTTCACAGACTTTAGACCAAGGCCCGTTTGAGGCGGTTAAGAGCAATGATCCTTAAAAAATCAGACATTTTTTTGCACATTCGGTTGATTTGGTAACGAAGCATCAACACCCGCACGCCACAATGGCTGCCAAGAACGGATTATGTTGATCTGTTTCAGTCTTAGACTGTAATGCGGGATAGAGGCATGAAAGCACGAGATAGTCTCATTCGTCTTAAACGGTTCCAAGTTGAGGAACGGAGTCGCCGTTTGAAGCAGATCGAAGCCATGATCGCTGACTTTGAGCGGATGGCCAGTGATCTTGATCGTGAAATCGCTTCAGAAGAAGAAAAGTCCGGCATTACGGATAAGGCGCATTTTGCCTATTCGACCTATGCACGCGCTGCGGCGACTCGGCGTGAAAATTTGCTGTGCTCAGCCGAAGAGCTCAGAGGTCAGCTTGATGATGCACGGTTGCTCTATCAGGATGCAGTAGAAGATTTGCGCACCCTTGAGCAGCGCGATGATCGTGAAAAGGGCGAAGGGCGCGTGCAGGAAGCGCAAGCCTAAGCGGCTTTTCACAAAAACTTTCAAAAAGCCAAATTTTTTCGCTTAAGATCAAATTTTTTGACCTTAAGGTTTTTGGTCTCAAGATTCTTGGTCTCAAGATTCTTGGTCTTAATGGTCAGGCGATAAGGGAATATGGGGCGCGCTGCTTTTCGGATAAAGTCCGAGATGGCGGGGATCCGTGAGAATTTCAAGCGCGAGTTTGTCGATCTGGAATCCTCTCGCTTGATAAAAGCCAAGCGCCAGCGGATCGTCCAGCTGGCAGGTATTCACACTTAGTCGTGTGGCGCCCTGTTGGGCGGCGAGTTGAATGGCGTGGCGCACCAAAATCGTTCCCAATCCTTGCCCGCGCAAGGACAGATCAAGTCCTAAAAAAGCTAGATCCGTTGTCGGATCAGATCTGTTAGCTGCAGTTTCATGAAAAAGTTCGAGCAAGCCACAGTCCCGTCCTTGGGCTTGAAGGGCAAATATTTGGCGAGATGGCTGGTTCAATTCCTCAAACAAGTGGGGATCATCCATTAACAGTCTGGAAAACCACAACCAATTTTGTCCAACAGTAGAGAAGAGAGCACGGTAGCGCGTGAGCTCGGATGCCAGGAGGGGGCTCAGAACAAAGCCGGATGGCAGCGCGAGGGGCTCACTCACTGTCTGAATAGGCATGGAGAGATAGGTTTTGA
>CAWUMW010000094.1:0-8544 GCA_963923415.1 uncultured Hyphomicrobiales bacterium
CGGGCGATCAGATCGGCTTGTGGGTGGTGACGCTGATTGGGATAGGTCAGCCGTGCGAGTTGAGGATGATCGGCCAAGGCATCGGCGATCAGGCTTGCGGTGCTTGTTTGTCGTTCGACCCGCAGGCTGAAGGTTTCGAGACCTTTCAATAAGACCCAAGCATTAAAGGGCGAGAGAACGGGTCCGGTTTGCCGCAAAGGTGTTTTGATGTGCGCATCGATGAAGTCTTGCGATCCCAAAATGACGCCGCCTAAACAGCGTCCCTGCCCATCAATATGTTTAGTGGCTGAATAGACGACACAGGAAGCCCCCAATTGCAGGGGCTTTTGCCAAAGAGCGGTTGCAAAAACATTATCGACCGTCAGACGCGCTCCCGCAGCATGGGCAATGTCGGCAACGCCCCGGATATCAATGAGATCAAGACTTGGATTGCTTGGGCTTTCCAGAAAAAACACTTTGGTTTGCGGTCGCACCGCAGCCTGCCAAGCCTTTAGATCGGTGCCCTCAACCAAAGTGGTGGAAATACCAAAGCGGGGCAACCAGTCTTCAATCACATAGCGACAGGAGCCAAATAAAGCGCGCGCCGCGACAACATGATCCCCCGCTTTTAATTGGCCCATCAAGGCTGTCGTGACAGCGGCCATGCCGCTGGCGGTTGCCCGCGCCGCCTCAGCCCCTTCCAGAGCCGCCATCCGCGCTTCAAACATGGCAACGGTTGGATTGGAAAACCGTCCATATATATAACCCGGTTCGCTGTCATTAAAGCGCGCCTCACAGGCTTCTGCCGTCTCATAGACATGGCCTTGGGTCAGAAACAGGGCTTCTGACGTCTCTCCAAGCTCTGTGCGCAGCTGCCCCTCATGCACCAGACGGGTATCAAGATGCCAAGATTTGGTTGCATCGCTTCGGGTCATAGCCGGGTCTCGTATCGCTGCTGTGAGGGTTGAGGGGGAGGGGGAGGGGGGTGAAGAACGGGTGATCAGATACACATCTGATCCGGAGTGGGACAATAAACCAAATACAAACGTCCGACAATAAGAACATTTGTTCTTTTTATAGAATTTTTTGATACCAATCCGTGAGGGCCGAAACCGGATAAGAGGACTCTTGATTGATCCTTTTTAGGATTTGGACCTGTTCTTTTGAGCCAAGATCGGCTAGATTACTCGGGCTGCGGCTGGTTGCGTGCGGATGACGCCGCCTTATGTCATGCGTTTGTCATTTTTCTTCGTTCAAACATGTCATGATCAATCGACCGAGGTTTTGCGACATTGCTCAAACGTTTACGCTTGCTCCAATTCGGCTGTGCTTTTGCCGGACTCACACTGGTTTTAATTCCTTTTCAAATGATCTTCCTGCGGTTTTGGCCGCAGGGGGCTGTGCGGTTACCCGTTTTCTATCATCGGCAACTATTGCGTTTGTTGCGGGTCGAAGCCCATCCGCTGGACCATAGTCATATCCAGCGTGCCAAGGGGCCGGTGCTGATCCTGTCCAATCATATTTCTTGGCTCGATATTGTGGTGTTGTCGAGCGTGATGCCCTTGAGTTTTATAGCAAAATCCGAAGTGCGGGACTGGCCCTTATTTGGCTTTTTAGCCCGGTTGCAAAAAACCGTCTTTGTGGATCGCCAACGCCGGCACAAGACCGGACACAGCACGCAAGAGATTGCGGCGCGGATGCAGGCGGGTGATCGGATGGTGTTATTTGCCGAAGGGACAACCAGTGACGGCATGCGTGTTTTGCCGTTTCGCTCGCCTTTGGTGGGCGCGGCCCGCGAGGTTCTCAAATCCAGCCAGGCGGATCAGGTGTTAATTCAGCCTGTGGCGATCCGCTATACCCATCGGCATGGCATGCCTTTGGGCCGCGGCGAGATGCCAGCAATTGGCTGGTATGGGGATATGCATCTGGTTCCCCATCTGAAGGACTTAATTTTAGGCGGCCCGATTGATGTGCAGGTGGTTTTTGGGGAAACTTTGCCGTTTCAGAGTGAAACAGACCGTAAAATCATTACAAAACAGGCTGAAAAAGAGGTTCGTCGTTTGTTTCAGGCCCCGCTTGTCACCCGAACGGAGGCTGCGATTTCTGTTCTCAGCGCCGCCAAGACAGTTTAAAGAGAGCGGATGCAAAAGGTTTTTATCAAATCCTATGGTTGCCAGATGAATGTCTATGATGCCCAACGCATGGCGGATGCGTTGGCGCCGGACGGCTATGTCGAAACAAACGATATGAATGAAGCGCAATTGGTTGTGCTCAATACGTGTCATATTCGTGAAAAAGCGGCTGACCGGATTTACTCAACCTTGGGGCGGATCCGCAGGATCAAATCCGCACGGGCCCAACAAGGCCAGTCGATGCAGGTTGTGGTGGCGGGCTGTGTGGCGCAGGCCGAGGGTCAGGAGATTTTGCGGCGCGAGCAGGCGGTTGATCTGGTGGTCGGGCCACAAAATTACCATCGCTTGCCAGACCTGTTGGCGAAATCCAGAGTGAAGCGTTTGGTGGATACGGATTACGCCACCGAGGATAAATTTGCGCATTTGCCCGAACCCGCCGCTGAGAAAATCAAGACCCGCGGGGTTACGTCATTTATCACGGTTCAGGAAGGATGTGACAAATTCTGTACTTTTTGCGTGGTTCCTTACACGCGAGGAGCGGAAACGTCCCGTCCAGCGTCTGAAATTCTTAAAGAAATTGAGGTTCTTGCGGCAGCAGGGGTTCGGGAAGTCTCTTTGCTTGGGCAAAATGTCAACGCCTATCATGGGCGGTCGGAGACCGGTGGGGTTGTGCGGTTGGAACAGTTGATCGAGCAGATTGCCTCGATTGCTGGGATCGACCGCATTCGTTACATGACCAGCCATCCGCGGGATATGCAGGACGGCTTGATTGAGGCGCATCGAACCAATCCCAGCCTGATGCCTTATCTGCATCTGCCGGTGCAATCGGGATCGACGCGTATTTTGGCGGCCATGAACCGCCAACATGATCGCGATAGCTATTTCAGGATTATTGATAAAGTCCGGGCGGTACGTCCGGATATTGCTCTGTCGTCTGATTTCATTGTCGGTTTTCCGGGTGAGACGGATCAGGATTTTCAACAGACGATTGATCTGGTTGAACGGATTGGCTTTGCACAATCCTATTCATTTAAATATTCGGCGCGGCCGGGTACTCCAGCCTCTGATCTCGCTGATCAAGTGCCGGAGGCGGTCAAAGATGAGCGTTTACAGATTTTGCAGTCTCTGTTGATTGCGCAACAAACCCGGTTTAATCGCGAGACGATTGGGCGGCGCTTATCGGTTTTGGTTGAAAAAGCAGGCCGTCATCCGGGACAAATGGCTGGGAAATCCCCTTATTTGCAAGCCGTACAAATTGATGATGCACAGGCGCGAATCGGCGATATAGTTGAGGTGGACATCACCGATATTGGTTCAAACAGTCTTTATGCGCGCGATGTGCGGCCTCTGCAACGTGAGGCAGCGGCGCAGAGAGGGGAGGCTAGGGCTTGAACGTAGTGTCACCGCCCCCGCGTCAAGCGCGGGCCCTGTTGCGACAGGGGACAGACAGTCCCGTCGAAACCCATGTTTTGATGGAAGACAATCGGCGCGCCAGTTTGGTGATCGGTCTTTACGATCAAAATATTGCCCATCTTGAACGCCGCTTAGGCGTAATCATTACGGTGAATGGCAATCGTTTGAGTGTGCGCGGAACATGGGAGGCGACAGAGCTTGCCAAACATGTTCTCGAAAGTATTTACGAGCAGGCGCGCGCTGTGAGTGAAGTGACAACCGGAGATGTCGACAGCATCATGGCCGAAATTCGTGCCCAAGGCGTTTTGTTTCCGATGGATGATCCTTCGACACCGCAGGACGAGACAGGCTTTTGTGAGATCAACACGCGCAAGCGTCGCGTGCGGGCCCGCAATCTCACCCAGAACACTTATTTGCGCGCGTTGCGCTCACATGAATTGGTGATTTGTGAAGGACCGGCCGGGACAGGAAAAACCTGGCTTGCGGTGGGTCATGCAGTCAGCTTGATTGAACAAGGGATTTGCGAACGCTTGATTTTATCCCGCCCTGCGGTTGAAGCGGGGGAGCGGCTTGGCTTTCTGCCCGGTGATATGCGTGAAAAAGTCGACCCCTATCTGCGCCCGATTTATGATGCCCTTTATGATTTTATGGAGGCGCGGCATGTTGAGCGCGCGTTGCAAACGGGCCTGTTTGAAATTGCGCCTTTGGCCTTTATGCGCGGTCGCACTTTAACCAATGCGGTCGTGCTCTTAGATGAAGCGCAAAATACCACCAGCATGCAAATGAAAATGGTCTTAACCCGTTTGGGTGAAGGATCCCGCATGATCATCACGGGTGATCCCAGCCAGATTGATTTGCCGCATGGACAAAAATCGGGTTTGGTCGAGGCCGCTCGAATCTTGGATGGCGTAGAGGGGATTGCGCGCATTCGGTTCCATGAAGCCGATGTGGTCCGGCATGAATTGGTGCGTCGCATTGTGACCGCCTATGATCAAGATCTGCGCCGCGCATCGACACTGGCGACGCAAGGCTGATGGCCGCATCTCTCTTACAAGGATCAACGTAACCAATGGCCCGCCGCGTGCGACTTGATCTGGATTATGCCAGTCGGCTCTGGACCCAGCGGCGCAGTGTGAGCGCGCTGTTACGGCAGACGGTGGAGCATGTGTTTGAAGGGCCCTGGATCGACAATGAAGATTTACCTCATCCTGCCTGTCGAACCATTGTGATTGCGCTGCGCTTGACCGATGATGCGCAGATGCGACAGCTCAATGCGGATTTCCGGCAGAAAGACCAAGCCACCAATGTCTTGTCGTTTCCATCAACAGAGGCAGAGGCGTTGATGCCGGATAGTTTTTTAGGCAATATTGCGATTGGCTATGAGACGGTGCAGCGGGAAGCCGTGCAGGATGGTAAAGATTTTCTCGATCATCTGCGTCATTTGCTGGTGCATGGATGTTTGCATTTGATTGGATATGATCATCAACAAACGACCGAAGCTGAAGAAATGGAGGCTTTGGAAATAAAAATTTTGGCTGCTTTAGGAATTGCCAATCCCTATGCAGCTTTTGAATTGGTAGAACGCATCGGAAAGGGTGCTTAGAGCGACGCGGATGAATAAAGACGACAAGCGCATGCAGCACGACACACCAGGCCATGATCTTCAGGCCCAGGATCATTCTGCGCAGGATAAAATGCTGCACCAAAAAGGCGCGAAACAGGCGTCTTCTTTCCCACAACAAGACGGCCCTTTTGATCGGTTGAAAGCCTGGTTGGGCTTGGGGCCAACACCGAGTATGCGCGATGATTTTGCCGATGCTTTGGCGGAAGGCGGTGCGCATGATGATTTTTCACCGCGTGAAAAAGAAATGCTCAAAAATGTGTTGGCGCTGCGCAGTCGCCGTGTCGATGATGTGATGGTGCCGCGCGCTGATATTATTTCTGTCAGCATTGATGTGTCCTTAGGCGATCTACTGCGGGTGTTTCGTACGGCAGGCCATTCGCGTCTCCCCGTGCATGTCGATACGCTCGATGATCCACGCGGCATGGTTCATATTCGTGACTTTTTAAATTATTTGACCGAGCGTGCAGAAGTCGCCCCAAAAACGCGGCGTCGGAAAATCGGGGAAGACTTGCCCGATTTAGGACGCGTTGATCTTGCGACACCGCTTTCGGCAGCAAAGATATTACGCCCTGTTCTTTATACGCCCCCCTCGATGCCCGCGCATGAATTACTCGCCAAAATGCAAACCACACGTACACACATGGCCTTGGTCATTGATGAATATGGTGGCACCCATGGTTTGGTTTCGATTGAGGATTTGGTTGAGATCGTGGTTGGTGAGATTGAGGACGAGCATGACGAGGTCGACGCGCCCCGCATTGTTCCGCATGACAATGGAACGGTGACTGTGGATGCGCGGGTATCACTGGCTGATCTGACCACGCATTTGGGGTTAGAGTTTTCGGCCCAAGATCTGGCGGAGGATGTCGAAACGCTGGGTGGGTTATTGGCCACTGTCGTCGGACGCGTGCCCGTGCGCGGTGAAATCATCGAACATAATGGCCTTGATTTTGAAATTCTTGATGCCGATCCACGTCGTATCAAACGCCTCAAATTATATCGTCGCGGCGCATCGCTCGACCGTGTTGCACAAGCTGAGCCACAGCATGCTCTCACAACAGCGTCGCAGCAAGATTCAGACAAAGGGTCAGACAAAGGGCGACCGGGTTCAGAGAAAAGCAAATCTCTATGAAGCGCGCAGTCTTCATGCGCATTGCTGTCCATCCTGTCATGCTGTGGCTTGGTGGCGCCTTGGGCGCTTTGGCAATGCCACCCTTTGATGCAACAATTTTTTTAGTGCCGATGATGATGCAGGCGGTGTGGGCACTCGATTCCATTGCGCGACAAAAAATCTCAAGACGGGATCAACTCAAACAGGGATTTTGGTTTGGTTGGTTGCTTGGCTTTGGTTATTTTACCGCGGGTCTATGGTGGCTGGCCTATGCCTTTTTGGTTGAGCCCGATCAATTTGCGCTTTTGATCCCCTTTGGCATTTTTGGTTTGCCGGCGGTACTGGCTCTGTTTTGTGGAGGGGCTTTGGCACTCAGTGCAGGCCTATGGTCGCATCATCCGCTGCGTGTGCTCACCTTGGCGGGCGTTTGGGGACTGTTTGAGCTGGCGCGCGGTGTTGTTCTGACAGGATTGCCTTGGAACAGTTTTGGATTGGCTCTGGCGGCGTGGCCTGCTTGGGCACAAAGTGCAGCTCTGTTTGGACAACCGGGTTTGACCGTGCTGGCTATATTTTGTGCTGCTACGCCCGCCACATTGTGGGATGCATCACAACACCGCTCTGGCGCACGATGGCTTAATGGGGCGGCGGTTGGTGTGTTAGCTGTGATGGCTGTGGGCGGTGGTTGGCGCTTATGGGATCATCCCACCCGGTTTGTCGATAAGGTGCGGTTGCGTGTTCTTCAACCCAATATTGCACAAGATGATAAATTCACACCCGTGCATCGTGATGCGATCATGCGCAGCTATTTATCGCTGACGGCTGGTGGATTGGGGCCCGATAAAGCAGGCATGACCGGCGTGACCCATGTCATCTGGCCGGAATCGGCTTTTCCATTTTTGATCATGCGGGATAAGTTGGCTTTGCAGCAAATTGCCGCCCTGCTCGCTCCTGATGCGGTATTGGTCACAGGGGCGGTGCGTGATGAACGCCTGACCGCGCCCGAGGCACCTCGGCGCTATTACAATGCAGCGCTCACCATCAATGCGAAAGGCGAGGTGGTGGCGGCCACGGATAAAGTGCATCTGGTGCCGTTTGGGGAATATCTCCCTTTTTCGGATCTTTTGGGACGCTTGGGTTTGCGGCAATTTGTTCCCAGTCCGGGAATTTTTACTGCCGCCGCACAGTATCAATTTTTAACCGTGCCGGGTCTCGAGAAGGTGCAGGCCTTAATTTGTTATGAGAGTATTTTTCCAGCGGCGGTCACCAGTGCCACCCATCGCCCCGCCGTCTTTTTGAACTTGACGAATGATGCATGGTTTGGCGTTAGTCCCGGCCCTCATCAACATTTTGCGCAAGCGCGCTTACGCGCAATTGAGGAGGGGATCCCCTTGGTGCGTTCAGCCAATGGGGGGATATCCTCAGTGATTGATCCTTACGGACGCGTAGTAGCGGGATTACGTTTGGGAGAAAGTGGCGCCTTTACCTCTGGCTTACCGCAAGCGATTGAGCCCCCCGTGTTTGGCCGGTTTGGATTTGCACTGCCTTTAGGCTTGATGAGTTTATGTATCGTGATTGGTTTGTCCGACCGTTTGATGCAACGCCTCTCCGCTCGGTTTTTTACACCCGCATCTTGAATCTTGATTATCAGATTTTGGATTTCAAATAGCTACAAACTATAAAAGAATCGCGCGCTTAATCTAGGGTCAGACCGGTCTGACCCTAGGACGATGAGCAAAACGGGTAAAACAAGCACGATGTTTCAATCTCGAATTGACAAGGCCGTGAGAATTCTTATTAGTTGAGACTATTCCAGTGTTGGCAGACTGTCTGAGCACCCCCCTTTGTAACGATCGATTTGGTTCGCGTTGACGTCTGCGCTTAGTTGCTTTTCATTCTTGTTTTTTGCATCAGTTGCGTTTCTGGCCTGGGCTGGAGGCTCCAGCTTGTTTTAGGCCTCTATTATTTTTTGTTCCTGCTTGCGATTACCCCTGCGCGTTAGCTGTTCATCGTTAGCTGTTCGTTCCGTCTCCTTCACTTATTTTTTTGGATTATTCATTATGGCGAAAAAGGCAGATCGTGCCGTTTCCTCCGGGTCTTCTGATGTGCCTGTTGCTGATGGGGTGGTGACCGCTGAGGCGGATCAGGTGCCAGGCCCCGTCGTCAAACGGACCCCGAACCCAATTGACCAATATGTGGGTGCGCGCATCCGTATGCGGCGGATCATGTTGGGCATGAGTCAGGAGCGGTTGGGGGATGCGATTGGGCTGACCTTTCAGCAAATTCAA
>CAWUMW010000095.1:0-8540 GCA_963923415.1 uncultured Hyphomicrobiales bacterium
CCGATATTCAGCGCATGCTGTTGGTCATGCGGGCGCAAACTGAGGCGGCCCGACTGATCTGTTTTATGACAGCGGAAGCATTGGATCGAGCCCATCTTGAATCCGACCCAGAGAAAGCGCGCTGGGCCGCTGATCGCGCTGCATTGTTAACACCGATTGCCAAAGCCTATTCAACCGATATCGGGATTGAAATGGCCTCTTTGGGTGTGCAGGTGCATGGCGGCATGGGCTTTATCGAAGAGACGGGAGCGGCCCAACATTGGCGGGATGCAAGAATTGCAGCCATTTATGAGGGCACCAATGGCATTCAAGCGATTGATCTCGTCATGCGCAAATTGCCCTTGCAGAATGGTGCGGTGATGCAGGCGCAGCTCAAGGCCATGGCGGATATGATTGCAGAGGTTGAACGCAGCAATCATCCTGCCTTCGGTGAGACCGCGTTGCATTTGCGTGAAGCGCTGACGCATCTTGAAACAGCGACCGCATTTATGCAGGCCCATGCGAAGGATAACCCGCAACAGGCGTTAGCGGGTGCAACACCTTATTTGCGCTTGTTTGGTGTGACGCAAGGGGGTGTTGCTTTGGCCAAGCGTGGTTTGATCGCGGCCTCAACGGCGGAGGGTGAAGCCGCAATTGCCTTGGCACGGTTTTTCGCCGCGCAGATCTGTAGCGAAGCCAGCGGATTAAGCCGCACAGTCACAGCAGGCTCTGTATCTTTGGCCGCTGCTGCCGTGGCTCTTGCCTCATAAACGCGTTTTCAAAAACTGTTATGAGGCGTGCTGGGTGCTTGCCTCTGTCGTCTCGGGCGGGGTGAGATCAAGCACCCGCCCCGGATTGAGAATATGATGCGGGTCGAGACTGTTTTTAATGAGCCGCATCAGATCAAGCGCAACCGGGTCTTTGACATCAGGCAGCAGATGTTTTTTCAATCGTCCAACACCATGTTCGGCTGAAATGGACCCGCCAACAGCTTTGACATGGCGATAGACAATCGCATGCGCCTCTTCGCGGCGATCCATAAACAGTGTTTTATCCATGCCGCGTGGTTGCGTGATGTTGTAATGCAGATTGCCATCACCCAAATGGCCGAATGGCATGGGTCGGCAGTCTGGCATCCATGCAAAAAGATCGGCATTCACCGCGTCGATAAAGCGCGGCACATCCGAGAGCGGCACTGAAATATCATGTTTGATTGAGCCACCTTCAAAGCCCTGCGCCTCTGGCAGCATTTCCCGCAAGCGCCAAAAGCCTGCGCGTTGGTCGAGTGAGGTGGCCATTGCGGCATCGATAATGATGGCGCGCTCAAGGGCATCTTCAAGCAGGCTTTCGCACCGTTCCTGCAAAGACGGATCGGAGGCGGAGGAGACTTCGAGCAAGACATACCACGGATGATGCGCGGCTAAGGGTTCACGTCCGCCCATATGCGTGACGCTCATTTCAATGCCAAGCCGCGGCAGGAGCTCGAAGGTTGTCACGGCATGACCCATGCGGGTTTTGGCGAGCGCCAGCAGATCAAGGGCAGCTTGCGGACCCGATAGGCCGCAATAAACCGTGACAATATGATCAGGTTTTGGAAAGAGTTTTAACACGGCCGCGGTGATGATACCCAAAGTGCCTTCTGAGCCGATAAACAGATGTTTGAGATCATAGCCCGTATTGTCTTTGCGCAATTTGCCGAGACCGTTCCAGATCCGTCCGTCAGCCAGCACCACTTCCAGCCCAAGCACCAGATCCCGGGCATTTCCATAGGCAAGCACGGCTGTGCCGCCTGCATTGGTGCCCAGATTGCCGCCAATAGTGCAGCTGCCTTCCGAGGCCAGCGAGAGTGGAAAGAGCCGACCCGCTTGTTCAGCGGCTTGTTGGGCTTGAAGTAAGGTCACACCAGCTTCAACAGTCATCGTGTCGGAGAGTGGATCCACATCACGGATCGCGGTCAGACGGTTGAGCGATAAAATAATATCATGTCCAGACTCATCGGGCGAATTGCCGCCCACAAGTCCCGTATTGCCCCCTTGCGGCACCAGACGCAGGCGATGTTTATTCGCATAGCGCATAATCTCTGCCACTTGCTCTTTATCAGCGGGTCTTACCACCAACAATGCTTTACCATGAAAAATCCCACGCCATTCCCGCTCATAGGGCTGCATGTCTTCAGGGCGATGCAAGACATATTTGTCGCCAATAAGTGCACCAAGATCGCGGATCAATTGGGCCCGATCGGGCGAAGACTGAGACTGGGACATGCGGACTGACCTTCACTCAACTAAATAAGCGGCGGGGCGGAGACGTTGACTTTGCTTTTGTGAATAAAGCGACAAGTTCAAGATGGGCGGAATAGAGAAATTGATCAACGGGCCACAGTTTTTCTAGCGCATATCCCCCTTCGATCAAAATTTTCGCATCACGCACAAAAGTTGCGGGATTGCAGGAGACAGCCACAATGCGTTTGACGGACGAGCGAGCCAGTTGCTGCACTTGCATTTGCGCGCCTGCGCGGGGTGGGTCAAACACAACCGTATCATAGGCTGTTAATTCTGTCGGCAGCAGGGGGCGTTTGAACAAATCGCGCTGTTCGGTGCTGAGGGGTTTGAGATGCGAGGTGTTCCGCGCCGCCCGCTCAAGGGCAGCAAGGGCGGCAGCGTCATGTTCAACAGCATGCACGCGCGCAGATTGAGCGAGACGCAAGGAAAATGTTCCGGCTCCGGCAAACAGATCGGCGATCGATTTGGCCTTGGCACTGGCCTGTAAAACCAATTCGGCCAGCAGTGTTTCCCCCGCTTCGGTCGCTTGCAAAAAGCCACCCGAGGGCGGGCATAAAATGGAAGATCCCATACGGAGCTGCGGGGGTCTTTGCTCGACAATCAAATCATGATGCACACTCAACCGTGCCAGCCCAAGATGGGCGGCCGTATGGCTGAGCACGCGCCGCTTGCCTTGCGACACCGGACCATGGCCGCGCATATCAACATCCAGCCCGCTTTCGGTCGCGGTGATTTGGACATCAAGCGGTTTGTCGCCGCCTAAAGCTTCAACTAAACTTTGCGCGATCGAAAAAGCCGCCTGCAAGGCAGGAACACCCAGCATGCAATGGGTGATGGCAATGATCTGATGGCTGCGGCGCGCCATAAAACCAACCTGCCAATGTCCATCGATGCGGCGGGCATGGATGGTCATCCGCCGGCGTCCGCTTCCATGCGCGCTCTGCATGGGTTCTGGCACTGTGTTCAGGCCGCCTTGGCGGAGCGTTTCAGCGAGATGGGTCTGTTTCCAAGTCTGATAGAAATCGGGGGTGGCTTGTTGCAATACGCAGCCCCCACAGTGTCCGAAATGCGGGCAGGGCGGCGTCACGCGCTGCGCTGATGCAGAGAGGATCTCAATAATCTCGCCCTGTGAGCCATCTTGCTGGATGCGCAGACGCTCGCCCGGTAAGGCATAGGGCACAAACAGATCCCCATCATCCTCATGGGCGATGCCGTCAGCTTGCGCGCCGAGTGTGTCAATGGTCACGATCCTTGTCATCTGCATCATGCGGGCACTCCCTGTCCCCGATGCGCATAAAGCAGAAACTCCTGATTGCCATCTCCGCCTGTGATCGGAGAGGGGATCACGCCGCCCACATGCCAGCCGTTTTGTTGCAGCGTTGCAGCGATTGTGGTGCAGACGCGTTGCTGCGCTTCTGCATCTTTAACCACGCCATTTTTACCAATCGCTTGTTTGCCGACTTCAAATTGCGGCTTGATCAAGAGAATTATCTGCGCTGTCTCGGCCATCACGCGGTCAAGTGCGGGGAGGATTAACAGCAATGAAATAAAACTCACATCGACAACCCCTAAAGTCGGTCGATGGGTGAGCTGGTTTAGATCAAGCACACGAATATCCTGCCCCTCTAATAGGGTTAGGCGTGGATGGTGACGCAAAGAAGGATGAAACTGTGCGTGGCCGACATCAACCGCCACAACCTCTGCTGCGCCGTGATCGAGCAGGACATGCGAAAACCCACCCGTTGATGCACCCACATCCAGACAGGCTGTGTCCCGCGGATCGACAGAAAAATGCGCTAAAGCATGCGCTAATTTCAACCCGCCCCGCGATACCCAAGGATAGGGCTTTTGTGCATCGATCTGTGTGTGAGGGGCAATTTTTTCAGAGGCTTTACGGATAACAACCCCATCGCTGAGCACAAGCCCAGCCTCAATGGCTTCTTGTGCTTTGGCGCGGCTTTCATAAAAACCTTGGGCGACCAGCAGATGATCGGCTCGCATCCGCGCTGTCATGGTCACAGCCGCTGCTTACGCCCGGATCGGGCTGGCCGCATGGTCGCGCGCCAACAGATCCATGGCTGTCTCGGTGATCGCCTTGGCATCAAGCCGCGCAGCCGCATACATTTTTTCAGGCTTGTCGTGATCAAGATACCGATCAGGCAAGGTCATGATTTTGACTTTGAGGCCCCGGCTCAACGCGCCGCTCTCATTCAGATGATTGAGAACCAAGGCACCAAATCCACCAGAGGATCCTTCCTCGATCGTGATCAAAACCGAATGCGTAGCCGCTAACTGGTCAATCAGGTCCGTATCAATCGGCTTGGCAAAGCGGGCATCTGCCACACTGGTTGAAAGCCCTTGGCGCCCAAGTTCATCAGCAGCCTGCAAGGCATCGCCAAGCCGTGTGCCAAGTGAAACTAAAGCAATCTGCGCGCCTTCACGCATCAAGCGGCCTTTGCCGATTGGCAGGACCGCTCCGTGATCAGGCAGATTGACCCCAAGCCCTTCACCGCGCGGAAAGCGCAGCGCGATTGGACCTTGCTCATAAGCGGCGGCTGTAGCGACCATATGCATCAGCTCGGCCTCATCGGCAGCGGCCATCACCACCATATTCGGCAAACAGGTCAGAAAGGCAAGATCAAAGGCTCCGGCATGGGTGGGGCCGTCGGCACCCACCAGACCAGCGCGATCCAAGGCAAAGCGCACAGGCAGATTTTGCAAAGCCACATCATGGATGACTTGATCATAGCCACGCTGCAAAAAGGTCGAATAGATGGCGCAGAAGGGCTTATATCCTTCTGTCGCTAATCCAGCTGCAAATGTCACAGCATGTTGTTCAGCAATCCCGACATCAAAGCAACGCTCAGGATGCACACGGGCAAAACGATCAAGTCCGGTGCCGCTGGGCATGGCGGCGGTAATGGCCACAATGCGCGGATCTTCATCCGCGGCCTTGATCAAGCTTTGCGCAAAAATCGACGTATAAGAGGGCGCATTGGCTTTCGGTTTGACTTGCGTGCCGGTGATCACGTCAAAGGTGGTGACACCGTGATATTTGTCATCTGCGGCTTCGGCAGGCGCATAGCCTTTGCCTTTTTGTGTCACGACATGCAGCAAAATGGGGCCGCGTTTGGTGTCGCGTACATTTTCCAACACAGGCAGCAGATGATCGAGATTGTGCCCGTCAATCGGGCCCACATAATAAAAGCCAAGCTCTTCAAACAAAGTGCCACCGGTCCAAAATCCGCGGGCATATTCCTCTGCGCGTTTGGCTTTGTCATAGAAAAATTTTGGCAGATGCGTGGCAAGCTGTTTGGCTGCTTCACGGATCCCGCGATAGGTGTTGCCTGAGACCAGTCGCGCCAAATAAGCCGACATGGCTCCTGTGGGTGGAGCAATTGACATGTCATTGTCATTGAGAATTACAATCAGGCGTGAATGCATGGCTCCGGCATTGTTCATCGCCTCATAGGCCATGCCTGCCGACATGGCGCCATCGCCAATGACCGCAATCACCGCATTCTGCCCACCACTGAGATCGCGCGCAACGGCCATGCCCAGTCCAGCTGAAATGGAGGTCGAGGAATGGGCGGTTCCAAACGGATCGTAAACACTCTCATCGCGCTTGGTAAAACCGGACAGCCCGCCCCCTTGCCGCAAGGTGCGGATACGGTCGCGGCGTCCGGTCAGGATTTTATGCGGATAGGCTTGATGTCCGACATCCCAGATCAGCCGATCATGCGGGGTATCGAAAATATAATGCAAGGCGACCGTCAGTTCGACGACCCCCAAACCAGCCCCCAGATGACCGCCCGTCACTGAAACGGCGCTGATTGTTTCTGCGCGCAATTCATCAGCGACCTGCCGCAACTGTGGCGCGGATAAACGCCTGAGATCGGCAGGATCTTTGATCTGATCTAAAAGAGGGGTCGCACTGCGAGTCACGCGCCAAATCCGGTTGGGAAGAATTCCGTTATTTGAGAATTCGTCTGCAAGGTTAGGGGGTAGGCTTTACACGGTTGCGTAAGCCGCTGCAATGCTCTGGATCAGCCGGGCTTTAAAAACATCATCCCATCAGGCGTTAGCGAGTTTGGAAATGAGGCGTTAGCTGGTTTGGAACGGGGTGGTGCCCGCAGCCTGTCCGTCGGCGGTTAGGGTAATTTGTTCAATTTTCATTTCCGCTTGCCGCAATAACGTGTCGCACCGGGCTTTCAGCGCTTCACCGCGCGCATATAGCGTGATGGATTGCTCAAGCGGGACATCGCCGCGTTCCAACATTTGCACGATGGAGTCGAGTTCAGCCATGGCTTGTTCGAAGCCAAGCGTTTCGACGGCAGCAGGGGCGGGGGAGGCTTTGCTCATAAAAGATCACTCACAGGCCAAAATGAAAACACAGATCAAGACAACCGAACAGGCGCATACCGATCAGCATCCGGTCCCCCTCTCGGATGAGGCGGCTCAGTTTGACTAGGCCGATCTTGCGGCAGAAAAGCAAGGGATTGGAGCGCTTAATCACAGCTTTTCGTTGGAAAAGCAGCGTGTTAACCGCGGCCGCGCAATCGCAGCCCGGGCGCAGGACGTTCTTGTAGCACATCAGGGCGGAACCGGAACAATTGCGCCGGCCGCCCTTTGGTCATTAAGTGCTGTCCGGTTGGTTCGACCAGCGCGGAATGTTCAACAAAGCGGCGGAAATTCTGTTTATGGACATGTCGGCCTGAAATGGCTTCGACGGTGTGCTGTAATGCGGTCAGGGTGAAATGATCGGGCATCAATTCAAACACGACAGGCCGATATTTGAGCTTGCCCCGCAGGCGGCCCATCGCCGTGGCGAGGATCCGGCGGTGGTCATGGGTCAACGCCTCGCCCAGTGGCGGCAGCGTAGCGCGGGATAAAGCCGCCGGGCGTCCATCGCGGCGTGCTTCTTCCAGCAAGCCTGCCTCGTAAAGCAGTTCATAGCGTTCGAGGACTTTTTCTTCATCCCACGGACTACCCTCTGCGCCAAAACATAGTCGCAACCGGGCCTCGCGGGGCAACAGGCGGCGGGCGCTATCGGCGCGTTCGCCTTTGCTATCGGCCGCCCATGCCAGAAGTTGGGGTAAAATGACGCGGTCGAGAATCAGCGGTCGACCGCTTCGCCAGTCCTCCCAAGGAAAAAATCCATACCACGGATGAAAACGGGCATTGGGAGGCAAGGCGGCTTGCTCACGCAGCGGAAGGGTGAGTGCCAGATAGCCGATGGACACGACATGGCGGTGCCCCTCTTCGCTTTCGGCGGCGCGTCCGCGATCACCGAAAGTGTAAAGCTGTTCGACATAGCCCAAATCGCAGCCCGCTTGCGTGCTGACAAATCCGCGCAGGGCAATTTCAAGCGTCCGGGATTGAGTGGGTTCGAAGCGGCCTGAGGGCAGCGACCAGAGGTCGGGGGCTTTGATGTCGTGCTGTGCGTTGCGCGCCAGCAGGATTTGTGGGGTTTGCGCATTCAGTGTCACCACCGCAGCCGCTAGATCAATTTCCAGCAGCGGTAAGGCCGAAGGGGCGTGTGCGGAGGGGAGAGAACGGGCCGACATCGGCATTAGTCATCCTGCGCGGGGAAATGAAAGGGTGTACCTTCAAATGCTTCTACGCCGCGCCCAATCGAATGAATGGCATTGATCATCCGACCGCGTCGTTTCAGCAGATCGTCAGCAGCGGCAATCAAAGCGGGATTCGGAGTGGCCGAGGGCGAGGCTTGGCGCAAGCGGCGGGCCAAACCAATTTCATCAAGATCAGGATGCAAGGCGCATTGGGTAATATAGGCGGCGGCCGTTGAGCGGCTAATCCCGGCCCAGCAATGAATCACCATGGGATGCACTTGATCCCAGTCCCTCACAAAGGCCAGCAAGGCTTCCACATGCGCATGTCCGGGCATGATATGACCATCGAGCGGGGCAGCAATATCACTGACCCCGATATAAAGATGGCGTGCGGCGTCAATCGTGGCGGGCCGCTCAACGGGTGTTGCGGCATTAATCAACGTCACGAGGTGCCGTGCTCCCGTGCGCTGCACCGTGTCATGAAGGCGGGAGAGCGAAGAAACATGCAAACGGGGCATGATGAGGGGGATCCCTGTTTTAGGTTTGGTGTCAAAGGGTGATTGTGCCTAAAGCCTATCAACTTGACCAGACACTTTTATGACGAAAATTGCTTGGCGAACAGATCGGTTTTTGGTCCCGCTTTGGTCCCGCATAGCGGAGCAAATGGGGAGGAGATTATGGGTTTTGCTGGTCCATTAACGAGGCG
>CAWUMW010000096.1:0-8523 GCA_963923415.1 uncultured Hyphomicrobiales bacterium
CTTTTTTAAAGACTAAGATTTTTAAAGACTAAAACCGTGCTTTTTCGTGCACCCATCGCACGTAAAACCAGACAGCAGGTGGTGTGAACCATGCAGGGAACGTGGAAAGATTTTTTGCAGACCTTTGGACGGATTGGTCTGATGTCTTTTGGCGGCCCGACTGCACAAATTGCGGTGATGCATAAAATTCTGGTTGAAGAGAAACAATGGCTTTCGGACAGTGTTTTTACGCATGCATTGAGCTTTTGTATGGTGTTGCCCGGCCCTGAGGCGATGCAACTTGCCACTTATGCAGGTTGGCGCTTGCGGGCTGAGCGCGGGGGACTGTTGGCGGGTTTGTTATTTGTGTTACCCGGTGCGGTTGTGATGCTGCTGTTGTCGGCCCTCTATGCTGTATATGGGGGGGTGGTATGGGTTGATGCAATTTTCTTTGGCATTAAAGCGGCAGTGTTGGCTATCGTCATTCAGGCTTTGTCGCGGTTGGCCAAACGGGCGTTACGCAGTCTTTGGCATTACATTATTGCTGTGCTGTCTTTCATCGGAATTTTTTTCTTTACTTTGCCCTTTCCCGCTTTGATTGCCTGTGCGGCTCTGGTGGGATTTTTGACTGAGCCTGCGCCTGTTCAATCGCCTGCCTCGTCTTCATCTCACGCCACTCTGTCAGAACGCAGTGTGTCTTTGCGTCATACTGCGGGGCGCGCGCTGGTGTGGGGCAGTGTGTGGGTGGCGCCTTTGCTCGGCATGATGATGGCGTTAGGTGACCAGCATCTCTTGGTCAGATTGGGTTTGTTTTTCATGCAATTGGCGCTGGTCACTTTTGGTGGCGCTTATGCGGTACTAGCCTATATGGCGCAGGATGTGGTCAGTTTGCATGGCTGGCTCGATGCGGGCGAAATGATGACGGGCTTGGGCTTGGCTGAAACAACGCCCGGTCCATTGATTTTAGTCACCGAATATGTGGGATTTCTCGCAGCCTTCAAACAAGGCGGCGTAGGGGCCGGACTGATGGGTGCAGGCATCGCGCTCTGGATGACATTCGCGCCCTGCTTTTTGTGGATCTTTACGGGTGGACCTTATCTCGAATGGATCATTGCCAGACCACGTCTAAAAGGGGCTTTGGCGGCCATTACCGCTGCAGTCGTGGGGGTGATTTTTAACCTCTCTGTGTGGTTTGCGGTCCATGTGTTTTTTGACCAGGTGGAGACGATCAAAATTTCTGTTGTGACTCTGTTACGCCCGGATCTTGGCACTCTCAATCAAGGCGTGGTTGTGATCGCGCTGGTGAGTGCGGTGTTGCTGATCGGTCGCGCATGGTCGATGGGGGCCGTGCTCGCTGTTGCCAGCCTGTTGGGATTGGGATGGCGGATCTTGCTCTAACGAAAGACCACGCCCCCTTATATGGGGCAGGCTTTACGCGTGCGGGATTGGTTGTGTGGCGGTTTTGAGCCAGCCACGCACAGGCTCGTCGAGCAAGGGACTGAGTTTTTCATAAACCTGCGCATGATACGTATTTAACCAATCGATCTCAGAGCGGCTTAATAAATTAATCGCAAGCGGGCGGGTATCAATGGGCACATAGGTTAAGGTTTCAAAACCGAGCATGGGGCGCTCACTGGTAAAACTGCGCTGTTCCACCAGCAATAAATTTTCGATACGGATTCCATAGGCACCAATTTTGTAATAGCCGGGTTCATCCGACAAGATCATGCCGGGTTCCAAAGCAGCAGTGCCAATTTTTGACAGCCGTTGTGGTCCTTCATGCACGGACAGGAAACTCCCAACGCCATGCCCCGTTCCGTGATCGAAGTCACAGCCGATATCCCATAAAGGCTTGCGCGCGAAGGCATCGAGTTGTGCCCCGCTGGTGCCTTTGGGAAATACTAAGCAGGAAACCGCAATCATGCCTTTGAGCACGCGCGTATAGCGGTCTTTCATTTCCGCGCTGACTGTTCCCACGGCAAGGGTGCGGGTAATATCGGTTGTGCCGTCTTGATATTGTCCGCCTGAATCAATCAGATAAAATCCGTTATCGATGATCCGATTGCTTTGCGTGCTGACCCGATAATGCGGCAAGGCCGCATTGGGCCCGGCGGCAGAAATTGAGGGGAAGGAAATATCCATCAAATCCGGGCTTGCACTGCGGAACGCTTCCAGTTGTTCGGCGGCGTCAATTTCGGTCACAGTGCCTGTGGGGGCCTGTTGATCGAGCCAATGCAAAAACCGCGTCATCGCAACACCATCGCGCAGATGCGCGGTGCGCGCGCCTTGTTTTTCGGTGTCGTTTTTTTGTGCTTTCATCAGTGTGATCGGATCCAAGCCGCGCAGCAGTGTGCCACCCGCCTGTTCGATCAGAGTGATAAAATGCAAAGAGGCTGTCGCAGGATCAATGCGCAGGGTCTTGTTGGGGTGGCAGGCGCTTTTTACCGCATGGTCAAAATCTTCAGGCGCAATCACAGTGCAGAGCGGCGCAAGGGCTGAGCGCAGCTGATCGGTAAGTTTGTCGGGATGAAGGGCAAGTAGGGGCGTGCCATCGACGGGGATTAAGGCGCGACCATGCGGCAAAGGCGTATGCGCAACATCGCTGCCACGCAGGTTAAACAGCCACGCCAGATTATGCGGATCGGTGACCAACAGCGCATCGGCTTTTTCTTGCGCGAGCACGGGCAGCAAACGCGCTAATTTATCAGCCGATGTTTCGCCAGCAAAGCGCAGTTCATGCACCCGCACAGGCGCCAGAGGCGGGGCGGGGCGATCACTCCAGATCTGGTCGATGGGATTGGGTGTGAGGGGGGTTAAATGCGCGCCGATTTTCGACAGGCTTTGGCGGATCCGGGTCAGGCTCTCCTCGGTATGGACATGGGGATCATAGCCAATCCGCGGCGGATGCGCGGGGGAAACCGCGCCCCCGGCTGTTTCAAGCCATTGATGGGGCGGGCAATCAATCAAATGGCAAAGTTCGAAGGCTGCGGGATCCGTTTGGGCGCGGGCTTGTTCGGTATAGCGCCCATCAACGAATAAAGCGGCGCGTTGCTGCAAAACAATCGCCAGTCCCCATGAGCCGGTAAAGCCACTCAGCCAAGCCAGGCGCTCGGCGCCGGCTGGGACATATTCGCCCTGATAGTCATCGGTGCGCGGTACAATAAACCCGTCCAAACCGGCAGCAGCAAGATGGGCCCGCAAAGCTGCAAGGCGGGCTAAGCTGTGACGACTGTCGGATTTCGGATGGAAGGATTGAAAACGCGCTGCCATGCCCAGTCTGCCTTCTTTTGGTTGCGGGTCGTGGTGGAGGAGATTTATCGGAAAGGGCGAGGCGCAAGGCCGCCACGCCGCAACCGCAAACAGGCCCAGCCTTCCAGATTGATCCGCCCTGCCAAATGGAAGCCATGGGCGGCATAGGCGCTCAGCACACCCGCCACATCTTGAAACAACAGGCCCGATAAGACCACATCGGCGACAGGTGCGGCGGAACGGGATAAAGACGGTGCCAAGCGGCGCAAGGGCTTGGCCAGAATATTGGCAAAAATCAGATCATAGCGCCGATGACCGCGCAAAGCGGGATGCGACAGGCCGGGCGCGGTGACAGGGCGCAGATAGGCCGCGCAGCGGTTTAATCGGGCATTGGCATGGGCTGCTCGGACGGCCACCGGATCAATATCACCCGCAAAGACGCGTGTCTTGAGGGCGCGGGCGGCGGCCATTGCCAGCACACCTGTTCCCGTTCCAACATCCAAAACCCGCTGCGGGCGGCGTTGTTTGAGGATCTGGTCTAACATCAGCAAGCATCCGCGGGTTGTGCCGTGATGCCCGGTTCCAAAGGCCAGTGCCGCCTCGATTTCAATGCCAATGTGGTTGAGTGGCACACGGTGGCGGTCATGGCCTCCGTGAATGACAAAGCGTCCGGCGCTGACCATGGATAAACCATCGAGCGATGCCTTCACCCAATCTTGTTCGGCTAAGGTTTCAAACAAAACGGCTTGCGCGGCTGCATCACCTGCTGCACTGCGGACCAAAGCGCGCATCGAGGCTTCGTCGGGCGCATGGGCAAAATAAACCTCAACCTCCCAACGCTTGTCGGCCTCGTTTTCAAAGGCCGCCGAGGCGGTTTGAGCCGGATCGAATGTTTCGACAATCAGGTCCGCGATCCGCCGCGCGGTCTGTTCCGAACCGGCATAGCGCATGACATGGGTGGGGTTTTGGGGGTGAAGACCTTCGAGCATGCTTCCTCATAGCGCATTGGGGTTCGGGCTGGAAAGGGGGGCGAGCAAAAAGAACAGCGGGAAAAACAAACAGCACGACAATAAAAGTTATGCCCTCTCAAGCGCAGATGATTTAATCGTGGCTCGACAGGCGGGGGCTAATGGTCATCAGCACCGGCTGCGCGGGGACGGTTTGGGCACAAAGAAGTGGCGGTGGAAGGCTGCGCTCGGCGGTCGGGGTCAGGCGGATGTGATGGCTGAGCGCCAAGATCATCAGTGTGGCCAAGGGCACGATCAGGTCATGATGCACACAGGTTTGAAACGGTGTCGCAAAGGGCATGAAGGCATGGGGCTTGCTTTTTTTGCCGGCCGGGGTCAGGAAGCGGGACGGGTCAAACAGATCCGCATCAAGCCAGAAATCTTTATGGCGATGCAGCACATAGGGCGAGACAGCAACATGGCTGCCTGCTTTGATGCTGATGCGGCCAATCTTGTCGTCTTGGCTGAGCTTCCAAACCTTCACGGGCACAGGCGGGTAAAGTCTCAGACTTTCCAAAACAGCGGCTTTAGTAAACAGAGCATGGTCCAGTAGCGTGCTGATCGGCGCTTGGGCTTGGGCCAGAATATCGGCCTCCATCTCGCAAATATGGCGATAGGCGGGTTGATGGGCCAGCAGGCTGACGGTCCAGATCAGGGTTGAGCGAAGCTGCTGCCGCAATTCAGCGAACAGGCCATGCAGATAGGCTACAACAGTGAGATCGCTCATTTTGGTTTGCTTTTGCGTGCGCATCAGATGCAACAACAAATCTTGTCCGTTTAATCCAGTCAGACTTTCGGCAATGTCAGGCAGACGCAGGGTTTTCATCAGGGTTGCGAGACGGCGAGTTAACAAGCGATGTTGCAGGCGTGTTTGCAGGGTTTGAGCATGCTGATGCAGTTTTGATTGCAGCGGCAGGCGCGCCAATTGGTTTAAAATGCCGAGCGTTGGGGCTGTATCTGTGGCTTTGATCAAAGCCTGCACCGCGTCAGGTGGGGCAGCCGGGACAATTAAACGTGCGAGGGTGCGGCACGCCAGTTCATCCAGCGCGGTATTAAGATTTATTTTTCGCCCCGCTTGCGGCGCGAGCTGGTGGGCGGCGAATAAATTGGCCTCTGCGTCCAGCAAGGGCAAAGCCGTCGAGAGCGCCTGCACCAACAGGTTGGTCAGGAGCGCGAGATCAGGCTGGCCAGCGGGCGGGCGCACCGGCTCCGCTTTGCGGTCGGGCATCACCAACAGGCTGTGTCCGGCGATCAAGCTTTGCGCATTATAAAGTCGCTTTTGCTGCTCCAACACATGTTGAAGCATGCTTTCTTGATGCAGGAATAAAAAAGGCCCGGAGGGTAATTGCCGCAGGCGCTGGTCGAGTTCAAAATCTTGCTCTTGTAAAAAATCACGATTGAGCCCCAAAGCCATCAAGAGATTTTGATCTGAAGAGGGGCGGCGCGGCGCTAATCTCACCTGAGAGGCTTGAAGAGGCGTGCCGCGGGGTAAATCGGCCAAAGCGGCCAGTCGGTTCAAGTCGATCAGTCGCTCCAGCCCTTGGCTTGCGTCATGCGCACCACGGCCAGTATGCGCCGCCAACAAAGCTTTCGCACTGTGACGCGACTGTGAGCGTGACGGGGGCATATCGGGCAACGAGGAGCCTGATGGGGGCATAGGGTCTGAAATCTATTAAAAATGATGAAAACGCGTGCACGCGACGGCTTCCAGCGCAAAGGGCAGAGGCGGGACCGTCAACCCGAAACAACTTTAAAAACCCTATTGAACCTCCAAAATTCTTGATTGTGACCTGTTAATAACGACAGGGTCAGTTGTAATTTACCACATTTCTCAGAAATGACGAGGTGTGTCACGAATTTTTTCAACCGACAGGCGAGACAAAATGATCGAGCACCATTTTGCGACCGGCTTTGTCAAAATCGATGGTCAATTTGTTGCCATCGCGCTGCACCACGCTGCCATTTCCGAATTTGACATGGAAAACCCGGTCACCGATTCTAAATGAACTCCCGGCGGGGTTGGAGCGCGACAGCACCACGCCCTCAATCTGTTGGGCTGGACGCGGTGGACTGGGGCGGGTGGTATTGGAGGCAAAGGGCGTGTCCGCGCGATGGCCAGACTCAGTCTCTTGATTCTGATGGGCGCGTTGCCAGCCCGGTGTGGCATAGCCGGAGCGGAAACCGCCCATCCGCTCAAATCGACTGCCACCACTGTGATGAAAAGTGAGGGGGGCGTCGGTGACCTCAACATGGTCTTCGGGCAATTCATCGATAAAGCGGCTGGGAATGGTTGCGTTCCACATGCCATGCAAACGGCGATTGGTTGCAAAATAAAGTTTGGCGCGGCGTCTGGCGCGGGTAATGCCGACATAGGCCAGTCGGCGCTCTTCTTCTAATCCCGCTTTCCCACTTTCATCCAAAGCGCGTTGATTAGGAAACAGGCTTTCTTCCCATCCCGGCAGAAAGACGGTTTCAAATTCGAGGCCCTTGGCGGCATGCAACGTCATGATCGAGACGCGGTCATCGTCGCTATTGTCACTCATTTCCATGACCAAGGCGACATGTTCGAGAAAGGCAGCGAGATCAGGAAATTCTTCCATCGAGCGCACCAGCTCTTTAAGGTTTTCTAACCGTCCAGCGGCTTCGGGTGTGCGCTCTTTCTGCCACATATCAGTATAGCCAGATTCCTCCAAAATTGTTTCCGCCAGTTCATTATGTTTCATCGTCTCGATGAGACTGTTCCAGCGTGCAAAAGATTGGGTGAGTGCGCGCAATGTGTTGCGTGGCTTCGGTTTGATCTCGTCGGTTTCGATCAAGCGGCGGGCCGCTTCCATCAAAGGCACATGTTGGGCCCGTGCAAACACATGCAAATGTTCAAGGGTCGCATCGCCTAAACCCCGCTTGGGCACATTGATGATGCGTTCAAACGCTAAATCGTGATCGGGATTTGCCACGCAGCGTAGATAGGCCAGCGCGTCACGAATTTCTGCCCGCTCATAAAAGCGCGGGCCGCCAATCACCCGATAGGGTAGGCCCAGCGTCACAAACCGATCTTCGAGTTCGCGCATTTGTGCTGAAATCCGCACTAAAACCGCCATATCAGCGAGGGCATGCCCTTTCTGTTGCAAAGCTTCGATTTCTTCACCGATCAGCCGTGCCTCTTCCTCAGAATCCCATGCGCCGGTGATGGTGACTTTTTCGCCCTCTTCATCATGGGTAAACAAGGTTTTGCCAAGTCGGCCATCATTATGGGTAATCAGATGCGAAGCGGTGGCGAGAATATGACCGGTTGAGCGATAATTGCATTCGAGCCGAACCACCGTTGCGCCCGGAAAGTCATGATCAAAGCGCAAAATATTGTCGACTTCAGCACCTCGCCATCCATAGATTGATTGGTCGTCATCGCCCACACAGGCAATATTGGGTTTGTGTTGGGCCAATAAACGCAGCCATAAATATTGCGCTACATTGGTGTCTTGATATTCATCCACCAACATATAGCGAAACCGCATTTGATATTGTTTCAGCAGATCAGGATGGTCCCGAAACAGGCGCAGATTTTCGAGCAGCAAATCTCCAAAATCGGCGGCATTGAGATCTTTTAAGCGCTGTTGATAGGCAGCATAAAGCGCGCTGCCTTTGCCATTCCCAAATGCTGCGGCTTCGCCTGCGGAGACTTTGTCAGGGGTCAGGCCGCGATTTTTCCAGCCATCGATCAAAGCGGCCAACGCGCGCGGTGGCCAGCGTTTGTCATCCAGCCCTGCAGCTTGCACCACTTGTTTGATCAGTCGGATTTGATCATCGGTATCAAGAATCGTGAAATCCGACCGCAGTCCGACCAATTCGGCATGGCGGCGTAAAATTTTGGTGCCGATCGCATGGAAAGTTCCGAGCCAAGGCATGCCTTCTGCAACGGTGCCGAGTAAATGACCAATGCGCTCTTTCATTTCGCGCGCGGCTTTGTTGGTAAACGTTACGGCTAGAATGTCTGAGGGGCGGGCAAGGCCGGTGGCAATCAGATGGGCAATGCGGGTCGTTAAGACACGCGTTTTACCAGTGCCAGCGCCTGCTAAAACGAGAACCGGACCCTCTGTGACTTCAACCGCGCGGCGTTGTTCGGGATTGAGATTTTTTAGATAGGCGGCTTGTCCGGTGACGCTGGCGCGTGCCCGTTCTGCCAGTCCACCCGCACGGGGCGCTGGTGCCGTAACGTTATTCCACTCTTTTTCAAACTCAGACACAGCAAACCATTCCACGAATCATTCAGGCGACGATGGGGGAGAATTGC
>CAWUMW010000097.1:0-8428 GCA_963923415.1 uncultured Hyphomicrobiales bacterium
AGATGTAGAGAGGTCTCGTGGGCTCGGAGATGTGTATAAGAGACAGGCGCAAAACCAATCCCTCGGCCAATCGAAGGAAAGTAGCATCATCTTTTTAGCCGGGTGCCGCACCGGCCGCCTTGATCCTGTCCAGGCTGAAAGCACTCATTTCATTGATCTTTTACGAACACGCCAGCTCAATGTCTGCCTCACTAATGAGCAATATGACACCAATCTGATGTTTGAAATCACAGCCGACTATATCATGCTGCTGGTCTCGGTGAATGATGCGACTTATCAGCATTTTTTAGCCTCGATGGCCCTGTGGAAATATGCCGTTTTCAATGCCGAAGCGGATTTTACGCTGTTTGAAAAGAAGGCCAGCGGCTTGGCTTTGCCCGGACAAAGCCTTGGTCAAACCAACCGGGTCGATGTCTCATCGGTGACCTTGCTCTTTAAAGATGTGCGGGTGGATATCAGCGAAGACCAAGATCTTTATGCACGCAGCTAGGCAGAAGGAAAGTTTTAGAAAAAAACATATCCGAAATAGGCCCTTTGTTTCCGCGCCCTGTTTGGCAAAGAAAGCGCCTTGTTTGCAAACAGACGGGCGCGGAATTGATGCGGAAAAACGCGGCCGATTCCATTGTTTGACATTCCGGTTTCTTCTGCCCTTTGACGCCCTTTTCCGACTTTTTCCGGGCCGGAAAATCAAATCCGGTCAAATATTTATTTTGAGACGCGCGGTCTGGCTGTTCCGAACATTGACACAACCTCGCACAGTCGCAACAATGACGCCTTCCCTTCTGTGTGGTATTTTTTTGTAAAGTTTCTTATCCATGAAATATGATCTTGTTGTTATCGGTTCCGGCCCTTCGGGTCAGCGGGCAGCCATTCAAGCTGCTAAACTCGGCAAACATGTTGCGGTCATTGAAAAGCGTCGTGTGGTTGGCGGCGTCTGTGTCAATACCGGCACCATCCCCTCCAAAACCTTCCGTGAAGCCGTGTTGCATTTATCCGGTTTCCGCGAGCGTGGCATTTACGGCACGTCCTATCGCGTTAAACAGGACATCAAAATCGAAGATTTACTATTTCGGGTTGAGCATGTGATCCGCAGCGAGATTGATGTGATCCGCAATCAACTCGCCCGCAACCACATCCAACTGATCGAAGCGGAAGCCACCTTTGTTGATGCGCATCATATCCGGCTGGAAAATGGCAGCGAGGAAGATCATATCATCCAGACAGATAAGGTGATCTTGGCTTGCGGCACCAATCCAACCCGCGACAGCCATATTACCTTTGATGGGCAAAAGATTTTAGTCAGTGACGATGTCTTGCATCTCAAAGAAATTCCCCGCTCCTTGATCGTGATTGGCGCGGGCGTGATCGGGGTTGAATATGCAACCATGTTTGCAGCCTTAGGCGTTCGGGTCACGATTGTTGATAAGCGCCCTATCCTGCTGCCATTTCTTGATCACGAAGTCTCAGCAGCCTTAACCTATATCGCGCAACAAAATCGCGTCACCATGCGTCTGAATGAAGAAGTTGCGCATGTCGAAGTGGTGGACGGCGCCCGCGCGCCTGTTGAAGTGCGGTTGAAAAGCGGCAAATCATTGCATGCCGATGCCGCGCTTTACGCGATTGGGCGCACCGGGGCCACCAAACATTTAAACCTTGAAAATGCTGGCATCCAAACCGATGAACGCGGCAAGATCATCATCAACCAACATTACCAAACAAGCGTCGACAGCATCTATGCGGTGGGCGATGTGATTGGCTTTCCAGCATTGGCCTCCACCTCGATGGAACAAGGCCGATCGGCGGCACGCCATGCCTTCGGTCATCGGGATGAAGAAGAACACGGCATCGGCCTGTTTCCCTATGGCATTTATACAGTCCCTGAAATTTCAGCGATTGGCGCCAATGAAGATGAGCTGACCGCAGCCGGTAAACCCTATGAAATTGGCAAAGCCAATTATCGGGAAATTGCCCGCGGCCAAATCATTGGCGATCATACCGGCTTACTGAAATTGATCTTTGATCCGGACACACGAAAAATTCTTGGCGTGCATATTTTAGGAGAAGGCGCGAGCGAATTGATCCATATCGGACAGGCTGTGATGGCGCATGGGGGAACGATTGATTATTTGGCGGAAGCAATTTTCAATTATCCGACCTTAGCAGAATGCTACAAAACTGCCGCTCTCGATGGCATCAATCGCCTGAATGGTTAAAGATATAAAACCACTCCCTTTCACAGTATCAAAGGGCGCCCAAAGGCGCCCTTGTTTTTTTCAACCGACATGGATCAAGCATCGATTTAATGGGTTAGTCCTGCTGCCAGCACACGAGCCAATTGCGCGGAGAATTGGCGCGGATCGTCTGGGCGCTCGCCATCCAAAATCAACGCTTCAGCGAACAACAAATGGATCGCATCCTGCCGTAACTGTGGCTTAGAGCCGCCTTCGGCCAATAAGGACTTGATCAACGAATGATCGGCATTGATTTCCAAGATCGGCTTGGTGGACTGAGGTAAGCGACCTGCACCAGCCAGAATTTTTTCCAATTGACGGTCAAGCCCCTGATCGGCTGCGACAAGACAGACTGCGCTCTCTGTCAACCGATCCGAAACCCTCACATCCGAGACCTGCTCGCCTAATGTGTCTTTAAACAAAACCACCAAATCCGCCGCTTGTTTGGCCGTTTCTGCGGTTTCTTCTTTTTTCGGCTCCAGCAGCGGGATCAGCGATAAATCAGCGGCCCCTTGCGTGACGGATTTCAGCGGCTTGCCCTCATAAGACAAGCCCGATGTAACCCAGAAACTATCGACGGGATCGCTCAACAATAAAACCTCAATCCCACGCGCCCGGAAACCTTCCAGATGCGGAGAGGTTTCAAGCCGCTTCACATCATCCCCGACCAGATAATAAATCGCGGTTTGATTTTCCTTCATCCCCTCCAGATAGGCTTTCAGGGTCCGATCTTGTGCAGTGGACTGCGTGGTGCGGAAGCGTACCAATTTCAACAAAGCGTCGCGCCGCTCAAAGTCTTCATAAAGGCCTTCTTTGATGACAGGGCCAAAATTATCCCAAATTCCTGTAAAAGTTTTTGGATCATGCTCGGCGCATTTTTCCAGTTCCGACAACACACGACTTGTCACACCGCGTTTGATTGCCGAAAGCACGGGGCTTTCTTGAATCATTTCGCGCGACACATTCAAGGGCAGGTCTGATGAATCCACCAAGCCGCGCACGAAACGCAGATAGCGCGGCACAATTTCTGCCTCATCGGTTATAAAGACGCGCTTCACATAGAGTTTGATGCGGCCTTTGCGCTCTGTATCAAACAGATCAAAGGGTCGGCTGCTCGGCACAAAAGTCAGCACCGTATATTCCTGTCGCCCTTCGGCCCGATAATGTGTGGTCAGCACCGGCTCATCATATTGGCCCGACACGCTGTGATAAAATTCTTTGTAGTCTTCGGCTGAAATCTCGCTTTTGTTGCGGGTCCATAAAGCCGCCCCGTCCGTCAGACTTGCTGGTTCGGTCTCTGGCTTTTCGCGCAAGCGGATTGGCACTGGCACATGGCCTGATTGGTTGCGAATGATCGTCTCAAGACGATAGCGTTCTGTATAGGTCTTTGCTTCCTCTAACAGATGCAGCACCACGCGCGTGCCATGCGCAGGCGCTTGATCGAGTGGAAGCGGCGCGATGGTGTAACTGCCTTTGCCATCCGAAGTCCATTTCCACGCTTCCTCACTGCCGGCACGACGGGTCAGCACATCAACGCTGGATGCGACCATAAAGGAGGAATAAAAACCAACGCCGAATTGGCCGATCAACGAGGCATCATCGCCTTTTTGCGCGGCCTCAATTTTTTCCATAAAGGCTTTGGTCCCTGAACGGGCAATCGTGCCCAGATGATCGACCAAATCGGTCCGGCTCATGCCGATCCCATTATCTTCGATGCTCAATTGTTGCTGGTCGGCATCAAGCGTGACGGTGATATGCAATCCACCCTCACCCAGTAAATCGGGATTGGCCACCGCCTCATACCGCAATTTCTCGCAGGCATCCGCCGCATTGGAAATCAATTCACGCAGAAAAACATCTTTGTCGGAATAAACCGAATGCACCATCAAATGCAGCAATTTGGCAACATCGGCCTCAAAACTCAGGGTTTCAGGGTTTTGAATTTTTTGTTTCGGCATGGTCCCATCCTGCACAGGCGTTAAAGCACATGTCCGGCAGATATGAAGTCTAGTCCACAAATTCAAGACCCCAAACCGGCATCGACCCTCATCGACCTGTCTTCAGCCTGCCGCCTGACGCACTGGCTGGCGCGCTGAGAACCTGCTAACCTCCTCAGACGTCTTAAGAATCAGGAGCTTTTGATGAAACTACATTTCCATGGGGCCTGCCGCACCGTGACCGGATCCTGTTTCTTGCTTGAAACGGCACAAGGACGCGTGCTGATTGATTGCGGCATGGTGCAAGGCTCAAAAACCGAACGCGAATTAAACTATCGGGATTTTCCGTTTCGGCCCCATGATATTGATGCGCTGATCCTGACCCATGCGCATATCGACCATAGCGGCTTGATCCCTAAACTATGCAAGCTTGGATTTGATGGACCGATTTATACCAGCGCGGCCACGATGGATTTATGCTCGATCATGCTGCCGGACTCCGGCCATATACAGGAAATGGAGGTCCAGCAGCTTAACCATCGCAATCGCAGCAAAGGCCGCAATGCGGTTGATCCGATTTATACCTTAGACGATGCCACAGCCTGTCTGACGCAATTCCGGCCGGTTGCCTATCATGACTGGATTCAAATCCTGCCTGATCTGCGCGTCCGGTTCTGGAATGCCGGCCATCTGCTTGGCTCGGCTTCCGTTGAAATTGAAACTCAGCCCACAACTGCTCATGACAAGCCAACCCGTTTGTTGTTTTCGGGCGATATTGGCACCCATGCTAAATTGCTTGAGCAAGGCGCAGAGGGGCCGCGCGATCTCGACCATCTGATTTGTGAATCCACTTATGGCGGCACCACCCGCCAAGACAAGGATGAGCAAGCCCGCCAAGCCCAATTGCTTCAAGAAATCACTGAAGCCAAACGGCGCAAAGGCCCGTTGCTGATCCCCTCTTTTGCGGTTGAACGGACCCAAGAATTGCTGGTTGATATGATGAGCTTGATTGAAAGCGGCCAGCTCGATCCTTGTCCGATTTTTATCGACTCGCCCTTGGCAACCCGGGCCAGTGAAATCTTTGCCAAATATGCCAGCCAAATCCGCAATGGCGACAGGCTGGTGCGGGCCATGCATCACAAAAATGTTCGCTTTACGGAAACCCGCGAACAAAGCATGGCGATATCCCGGATTGGTGGTTTTCATATTATTATTGCAGCCAGCGGCATGTGCGAGGCGGGCCGCATTCGCCACCATCTGAAAGACTGGCTGTGGCGCTCGGAGGCCACAATTTTATTAGTTGGCTATCAAGCCAATGGCAGTCTCGGACGCACTTTGCTGGAAGGCACGCGGCATGTTCGTATGATGGGCAGTGAAATTGAAGTGCGGGCCACTATTCGCACGATGGATGTCTATTCAGGCCATGCCGATGCCCCAGAACTGCTGGAATGGGTGAAAGCCCGCAGCCCGATCAAGGGGACGATTTTTTTAGTGCATGGGGAAAGCGAAGCGCAAACAGCCTTCCAAGCCACATTGGAACAGCATGTTCCGCAAGCCAGACTCTGTGTGCCCTCCTTAGATCAAACCTTCCGATTGAACGGGCGCGATGCGGCCCCCGAAGCCAATCCGCACCGCCCCCGTTTGGAAGCGGAGCGATTAGGCAGCAAAGACTGGAACAATGATTTCACGCAGCTGATTTTTGACCTCAAACAGAGCATGCATCAACAAGCCGACGAAAAGGGACGCGCCAAGCTGATCCGTAAAATCAGGCAGGTGATGGAACACGGTTAAAAGGATCACTCAGGCCGTGCGAATAAGCGGGTGCGCATGGCAATGCTCATCAGCACATTCAACAGAATGAAAACCAAAAACGCACCGCTGAGATCACCGATAAACATAGTGATCGCTTGATGAAGCGTGACGGCAGGTAATTGTCCGGGCAGCAGATGATAAATCAAACTGGCAAGACCTGAATTCAGCACCGACTGGATCAGGCACAGAAAAAATACATCATAGGCATTGATGGCTTGAAAGGCGATCACCGGCGCGCGCCACCCGCTGACTTTGTCTGACAGCAAGGACCACAACAACAAAGAGGCCGAACAGGAAAACCCAGCCTGCACACTGACAATCAGCGATTGCTCAAACGTCTGACCCAGATTGTTGACCCCAAGCGCGAACATGACACCGCCCAAGGCGATGCCAAGACCCGTGCGATAGCCCAACAACAACACGCCAAACATGCGCACGGCGGAAGGAATAAAAAAGGCCGAGGCCAGCGCATAGGCATTAAAACCGCTGAGATATTGGAACTGCACAATCATCAAGCCGCTGTATAGCACAGCGACCGCGATGACACTTGCGCAAAAGCCTTTGAGACTATTTCGCGCCATTCTCCGCCTGCGCCCCCAATTCAGCTATGAATTGATCCATTTTAGGGCCTGGTAGAATCATACAGACACCTTCACGCCAATCCTCCACGACGAATTCCATGCGGCGCAGATCATTGATCTTGCGATAGGTCGAACTGCGCGAGGTGAAGTTTTGATCAACAAGATTGACTGTTGAAACAGCCCCCTGTTTCGCAAAACAATCCATCACATAATAAAGCACCTGACGGTGCAAACCATCGAGCTTGGTGAGCTGGTGCTTCTTTTCCAAAATGCCAAGAAGCGTAAACAAATTCTGACCGATAGAGTGCATCATTAAAATTCTCACCACTTTAATGTTTCATCACATTTGCGATGGAACAACCACAAACAAAACGGGCTGTAAGTGTCCTAATCTACAAACCCAAGATAAAAACTTATCAGGTTTCAACTCATCGTGAAACAAATTTATTTTACATTGCTCAATTATAGCAAAATTATGATATTATAATCGTAAATGTGGGATCACCCCCAATTGCCAGCGCGCTGTCGCTCCGCTACTGTCTAAAAAAACGGAACAACCGGACACGCCTGCGCATGCCTTTTGAAATGACCTTCAGCAGTCTTTTTGAAGTTTTTGTTTCAGCCTGTATCGGCACATTGCTGTTTTGTGCCGCGGCGATGATCCGGGTAAAAAAACAACCCGGCGCGAAATATCGCAGTCTTGAAAATCTATTGCTGCGGATGATTATGATTGCTTTTTTGGCGTTACTGGTGATCATCCCAATTTATGAGCTTGTCACCATTTTCAGCTAAGATTGTCTCATTGCTTGAAAGATCTCTCGCTATGGCCCATGTCCTCTATCTCAATTACACCAAGGCTGAACAAGGGCTTGAGGAACAGGTCTTTGGATCCTTCGCCAAACTGACTTTTTACAAAGGACCGGGCGAGCCTGATGATCCGCCCCCTGAAGCGGAATGCCTGCGCGCAGATGGGATTATCAGCGGCGCAGCCCAACATGATGTTGGGCCGATTGATCGCTATCCGCAGTGCAAAATCATTGTGCGGCTTGGGGTGGGCTACGACAATCTCGATGTCAAAGCGTGGTCTGAGCGTGGTGTGCCGGTCTGCAATGTGCCCGATTACGGCACCACGGAAGTGGCCGATCATGCGCTGGGTTTAATGCTGGCCTTGGTGCGCGGGATTGTGCCCTATCAAGATCGCTTGCGGCCTGATCCTGTCGGCGCTTGGGGCTGGTCTCCCGCCCCACCCCTGATGCGTCGATTACGGGGCGCCACTTTTGGGGTTGTGGGTTTGGGACGGATTGGCCTTGCCGCCGCCCGCCGCGCCGCAGCCTTTGATATGCAGGTGGTATTTTACGACCCCTATCTGCCCAATGGGGTGGATTTGGCGACCGGATATCGCCGCCTCTCCAGCCTCAACGCCTTAATGGCCGAGTCAGATGTTGTCAGCCTGCATGCGCCCTATAGCCAGAGCACGCATCATCTGATCAATGCCGAAGCACTTGCGCATGCCAAACTGGGGCAATTGCTCATCAATACCGCCCGCGGTCCACTGATTGATTTGGAGGCTCTTGAACACGCGCTGCGCTCAGGTCGTATCGGCGGCGCGGGACTTGATGTTTTGCCGCAAGAACCCCCTAGCCCCCTGCCGCGCTTATTACGCGACTGGCAGGCCGGAGCCGCGGATTTACGCGATCGCCTGCTGATTACCCCGCATGCAGCCTTTTTCTCTCCACCGGGCAATCTGGATATCCGCCGCAAAGCTGCGGAAGTGGTCTGCCATTATCTCCGCGATGGGCATCTCACCAATTGTGTGAATTGGGACGCGATCAAAGATCGCATTCAACGCTGATTGCAAAGATCGCAT
>CAWUMW010000098.1:0-8363 GCA_963923415.1 uncultured Hyphomicrobiales bacterium
CGAACATTGTGTGGCCCATTCGGGCAGAGATTCACTGTCCTCATCCGATGGGGTGTGATCGTCCCCAAGACAACCGGCTGAATCTAAAGCGGCTTCGAGAGCGGCTTCGCGGCCCTGTAAAATCGCTTCTGTCAGAGCGTTGACCATGGCAAGGGCACTTTCGGCACTATGGGTGATCCCAACAATATGGCCGAGTTCAATCAATAATCGCGCCAACACCTCGTCTTCGGGCAGTGTCATGGCCGCAGACATTTTTGGGATGACGTGATCGATCAAGGCCTCGATCAACTTGCCGGCACGCTTATTTTTGTCGGCAGAGGATGCAGGTAACACCAAGTCCAATTTGATAGTGCGGGCCATCGAGAGGCAACTCCATATGGCGATCAAACACGTATGCAGACTTTCTGATTCTGTCTTGTTTAACAATAGGCATCATCACGATAGGTTTGACCCTAGTTCCCTCCTGCCAAAGCCGAATGGGTGCAAAAGAGGATCTCTTCGGAGGGCTTTGGGCTCTCAGCTCAGATAATGGTGTGTTTTGATGCGCTTGCGCAGCAGCGGACCTAAAATCGCATGATCGGTTACAAAGCCTGATTTACGCATGTCACCGACAATATCAAGAATGGTTGTGAAATGGTCATAAAGGGCCCGTTCATCTTCATTCAACCGTTCAATCAGACCGCGATGATAACTTTGCGCAGTAATATTACCGTTCTCTGCGGCAATTCGATAACAAGCAGCGGCGCGCGGACGATCAGGTTCGTAGTCATGCGTTTCTTCATAAAGAAGACCCAAACTAAATTGGGCCAGTGCATTGCCTTGCAACGCGGATTTTTTATAAAGGGCCATCGCGATTTGATGATCTTTGCCGACCCCCTGACCGCTTTCAAACATAATGGCTAAAAATAATTGCGCATCCGCATTGCCTTGATCGGCCGCCAGCAGAAAATAATGGGCGGCTTCGATATAATCGACATCGACATGCCGTCCTTTGTAATACATCAATCCTAAAATACATTGGGCATCGGTATTGCCATGGTCTGCGGCACGCCGATACCAATGCAGGGCTTTGGCGGGATCGCGAATGGCCGCCTCACCATGATCGTAGATCAGAGCTAATTTAAGCTGGGCGGTTGTATTGCCTGTTTCGGCAAGAATCTGCCAATTCCACAAAATAGGATCATTGCGGCCACTGATAGGGCTTTGCTCTGCATCAGATTTCAAGGGCATAAGGACCCCGATTCTTTCATCTCAATTATTAAAAACGACAGGTAGGACTCGCAAGCTTCACGCCATGATGCCGAGAAAAACCTGATGAAAATCTGCAATTCACAAAATATACGTATTAACCCGCAGAGCATGCGGGGATTGGGTTAAGAAAAAATTAAAAAATGGCAAGAACGTCCCATAAAATGAAACAATCGGGGTCGGCTCGGAGCATGGACTGGGCCGAACCGAGGACATGCAGGCTTTAAGTGATGTTTTTGCAGGCAAGAGGAACGGGGGTGCCGCTAGACTGCCGCTGAATGGCGTTTTTCACCGGTGTTTAAATAGGTGTCAAACAAAGCGGCGATGGAGCGTGCTGCGACCCGCCAATCTGGATTGATGGTCAGGGTCCAACCCGACAGGCTCGCCATGCCGTGATCAAGAAAAGGCTTTAACCCTTCAACGGCAGGTAGAAATTGCACCGGATCGGCGTCATGACACCGAGCGATCTGTTCAAGATCGACAGACAGATGACACAGAATCTGCTCTATCAGGGCGCTGCGCATCACGTCCTCGGCAGACAGAGCCAAACCACGTGTTGATGTTAAGCGACCCGCTTCGACCTCTTGCATCCACAGTGCCGCATCACTTTGCGCCTGAACATAGCCTTGTGGAAGTCTGGAAATAGCGCTGGGGCCAAATGCTAATAAAAGATAGGCTTGATCAGTTGTGTAGCCTTGGAAATTCCGGCGCAAAGCCCGGTTTTTCTGGGCGCTTTCTAAAGAATCGCCCGGCTTGGCGAAATGGTCAATGCCAATCGGGCAATAGACATCTTCCAATCTGCTGCGCGCCAATGAGGCGAGGCGGGCGCGTTGCTTTTGATCGGGCATTGGAAAGCGCTCCAAAGCCTTTTGTTGCTTTTTCATCCATGGCACATGCGCATAACCAAACAGGGCAATCCGGTTCGGGGCCAAGGATAAGGTTTTTTTCACCGTATTGAGGATGCTGGCTTCACTTTGCAGGGGGAGGCCATAGATCAAATCAAAATTGATGGCCTCGATGCCATGCGCCCTGAGGGCGTGAACAACAGTTTTAACCTGACTGAATGGTTGCAGGCGATGGATGGCCATTTGCACTTTGGCGTCAAAATCTTGCACGCCAATGCTGGCCCGATTGATCCCTGCTTGGGCATAGCTGGCGATTTGCTCCTCGGCAATAAAGCGCGGGTCAATTTCGATGGCTAATTCTGCATCTTCGGCAAAGTCAAAATGGCGATGCAACGCGGCCATGACATGGTCGAATTGGGCCGCTGTCAGCCGATTGGGTGAGCCGCCGCCAAAATGCAAATGTCCGATGCGCGGGCGGGCCGGTAACAGACGGCAGGTTTGCTCTATATCCTTCAACAAGGTCTCGACATAAGCGAGGATCGGCGCGTCACTTTTTGAAACCGCGGTGTTGCAGCCGCAATACCAGCACAGCTGGTGGCAAAAGGGCACGTGGATATAAAGCGAAATGGGGCGCGTCAGATCCGCCGCAGCGAGCCAATCAGCATAGTGGCTAACGCCAATCCCGCTATGGAAATGCGGGGCGGTCGGATAGCTGGTGTAACGGGGAACCCGTGCATCCAGAAGCGTGAGCCAATCATCATGCATGCCGACACGCTAACAAAGGGGGGCGGGGGTGGCTTTGATCTGCCTCAAAAGGGGGACAGAATTTTTTGGCACCCCCTCTTGAAAGGCACAAAGCCGCTTCCTAATTTTTTATCATGCAGGCCAGTCTGGCTGCATTCACCGTCCGGCCCATCAAGGCGGACCCATCTTCATGTCGCTCATCTGGAGGATATGCCATGCGTCATTTTGATTTAACACCCCTTTACCGCAACACGATTGGTTTTGATCGTCTGTTTTCTTTGCTCGACCAACCGGGCCTGACGGACGTTGAAACCTATCCCCCCTATAATATCGAACGCCTCGATGAGACCGATTACCGGATCTCAATTGCCGTGGCTGGCTTTTCGTCTGACGAGCTTAGCATCGAAGTGAAAGGCAATGGTCTCGAAATTACCGGCGAGAAGAAATCCGCTGATCCGCAAAACCGCGCGTTCCTGCATCGGGGTATTGCCGCGCGGGCTTTCTTGCGGCGCTTCCAAATCGATGACCATGTGCAGGTCACCGGCGCCTCATTGGAAAATGGATTGCTGCATGTGCATTTGAAGCGCGAATTGCCTGAAGCTCAAAAGCCACGGCAAATTCCGATCTACTCAGAACGCGGCACAACGACCCTTGAGGCCAATGCTTCAGCCTCGGAAGCAAAAGCGGCTTAATAGTCCGCTTGAAAATTCCGTAGGGTTCAGATCAGAACTTTTTTGATCGTGGGAAAGCGCTTCATGCCTGCCCTTTGGGCGGGCATGATTGTTTTGCAGAGGTAAAACGACGGATCAATGACCTGATTTAGGCTTTTCGGGTTCTGGTTTGGCGGGGGCGCCGCCAAGCGGGAAACACTCACCGACTGAGCGGGCTTTGGCCTCCGATGTCATGCCGTTCGGGCACAGACTTGGAAAGGTCGCCCCACCCGCAACATAGGTGCCGGGGCGGGCGGGTTTGCAATTATTGCCACTGGGATAAAAGCCCGGATCACAGCGCAGCAATTTAGCGCCTGTCAGACCGGGCGCAGGAATAGATTTTTCCTCTTTGCCGCCTTTTTTGGGTGGGGGCGGGGGCGATTCACTGGCAAGAGCCGAGCTGCATCCGAGGATCAGGGCCAGAACCGGCAGGGCAAGCACGGGGATGAATGACCGGATAGAGGGTATGATACGCATGGAACTCGACCTAAAGAATGATCCGTAAGAGAGATTGACCAGAGAAAATGACTTTTTCAAGGCCTTTGATTACGGGTTATCGCGCCCGTTTCGGGGGATCCTGACTGGGCGGGGGGGCAGATGCTGCGGCATGGGCTTGGCCCGCTTCCTCAAACAGCGTGCACATGTCATCAATCAACCGATCCAGACGGGTAAAATCATTGGGGTGAAGCAGAGCATTAATTTGTGCTGTGCGTTTGGGCTGTTTGTCATGGATCAGCAACAGCCTTAGGAGGGACTCAATATTGGTAATGCGGACATGCGCGGCATAGCGGCCACCGCGAATTTGGCGCTCCAGATCCCAGGTGTCTTGAAGACCGACAACGATCAGTCCGGAAAAGCTTACCCCTGAATGTTTGGCATGGCTTGCTTCGTCCAGACTGCCCATCAGCCGATCAATATCCACTTTATAGTCGTCAGTCATTTTGCACACGACGACCAATTGTTTGGGGCCGCTTGACCACAAGCCGTCATAGCCTTCGGGCTGCCGTGATCCAAAATATTTTCCATAGGCCACTTCAAATTCCAATCGGCGGCCGATTTCGTTCACAATGTCCTGCATTGCAGCATTGTTCACGTCATTATTATGTTTAAGGCAGTAGCGGGCAAAGGTGGCAAGGCGCTCAGCGGTTTGGAATTTTAAAAATTCACGGACTTGGCGCGCACATTCACTGCCATCATGCAATTTGCCGTCATCGGTAATGGCAACAATCTGATCAATGGTTTTTTTCGCAAAAGCGTCGGGATTATTGCGGGCAAGTGTGACCAGATCCATAGCAACCTCAAACAACAAAAAAACAACAACTGCGGCTTCATTAACACTTTTTCAGGGTGATGGGTATATCACCCGCACCAGATGATGGGCGATATCGGGCCAAAGTCGGGTTTTTTAATTTGTAGGTTAACAGCCTCAGGACTGAAAGTTTTGCACGGGTTTTGGGGAGATTTTGCGGATGGAAGAACCAGCAATCGCCTTTAAAGGGTTTGATCTTTACGAAAAAAGCATCAGTTCCCTGTCAAATAGTTTTCAGGTCAAAACCGACCAGAAGCGCAGTACATTCTTGGCTGTCTATACGCAAGAGAGAGGACCAAGTGCCGATGGAGACCTCTGCGCCGTGTTGAAAGCCCGCTCTGTTGAGCCTGCGCCCGATGCGCCACTGCTGGGCCTGATCCGCTTCAAGAATTATTGGGATGAAAAGGCGCCCTTATTCGCATTGCGAATTGAAACGCCGCGCGCGGTTCGTGCTTTGTGGAATTTTGATTTAAAACCTTTTTATCTCTGCCACGTGAACCATACGATTGAAGGTGAAGTCTCGCGCTTTGCGCATGAGGTGAAATTATTTTGGGATTTGCGCGTTCTTTATCAAGCCGCGGAACAGGCGATATCCAGCAATCATTTTAATTTGCTGCGCAATTTTGGGGTCGACAGCAATATCGAGCGCTTGCCCGATTATGCGCGATTTTTAAAAATCTGGAACCGCGATTATTATATCTGGAAAACACAAGTGAGCGATGTGTTAGACCAGCTCGCTTATCAGCCGCCCAGCTAATCAACTGGAGAGAGGCGCTGTGGCGCTAGCTGAGATTGGGGGCGCTTGGCCTGCAGACAAGCCCGCTAACACTTCATTGAGTGTGACGCGTCCATCATGATCTAAATCCCATGTGCCCATGATCGTACTGGCCTGCATCGACTGATCGGTTGATGAGGATGCGGTTAAGTGCGACTGGACATCATCAAGGGTAAAATACCCTTTATTGGCTTGATCAAACTGGTTGATCAGGGCTTGGGCTTGCTGACGAAGTCCTGTCACCAATTCCGTTTGATCAACCTGTCCATCCTGATTAGCATCCCAAGAGGCGATGGCTTGATTGGCATTGGGGAGAGCAGGCATGGTGATTTTAACAGCCGATAAGCTTGAGGTGTTGATAAAGCCCTGATTGGTCGGATCAAGTTGTGTGAGTAGACTATTGGCCCATCCGCTCAATAAAATTCCGCTCATCACTTCATCTGTTGTCACAGTGTGGTCTTGATTGAGATCCCATGCCGCAATGGTGCTGTCGGCTTGCGCAGGATCACCAAGGCTCGGATTGGCTTGATAGGCAGCTGCAATATCAGCGGCGGTCAGATAGCCTTTGGCGCTTGGATCAAATTGAGCCATGGTGGTCTGCGCTTTAGACTGTGCATCTGTGTAGACTGAATTGGCGGTGAGAGGCTTGTTGTTTTTGTTGTCAGCAATATAGCCATTCATCCCGGATAAAATTTCAGCCAAACCAACCTGTCCATCCGAATTGATGTCCCAATAACTCATCACGCCTTGCGCGGTTAGTCCTTGGTTGTTTTGTGCATTGGCATCAAGAACGGTTTGAATATCGGCTTGGGTAAAATATCCCTTTTGGGCTGCGTCATACTGCGACAAGATTGTGCGGGCATCGTGCAGGAGTCCGGCAGCTAATTCGCTGGTTGAGAGGGCACCATCACTATCGTTATCCCATTGTTTTAATTGATCGCTGGAATAAGGAAGTGCTGCCAATTGGTTTTGGGTTAGACTGGCAAGGGGGATTGAGCCTGTTTTTTGAGGATCAAGCCACCCCATGATCTGCGTTTTTAATTGTTCATTGGCATTGAAGGCGGACAACTCGTCTTGTGTGACGCGTCCATCTGCATTCAGATCCCATTGGTTTAACGTATCGGCGGCTTGCGTGACATCGCCCAATGAGGGTTGTTTGGCGTAAAGATTGGCGATGTCGGTCAGAGTGATATAGTGTTTTTTGTCTGAATCAAACAAAGATAAAACATTATTGGCCCATGTTTGGGCTTGCGACAATGTTGTGGGCGCGCTGATGGCTTCACTGGGGGGCGGCGCTGCCAATTGCTCGGCTTTCAGGCCTTTAAGGTAAAATAACGTCGTGGCCATGACATCTTCAAACGTCACAGAGCCGTCTTGATTAGCATCCCATTGTTTGATGACAGCCTGTGCGGTTTGATTGGTCGTGCTGGTCTTATCAAGAGCAGTTTGGACATCGCTTTCCTTAAACTGCCCTGTCGTATGAGGGTCATAAGCAGCCATGACATGTTGGGCCATGTTTAACGCCCCGGACATGATCTCTTGGCGGGTTAAAGCGCCATCATTGTCTTGATCCCAAGCTTGGATGGTATCGACTGACCACGGCAACAGGGTTTGGTTGAGACTCTGCAACGCGGAGAGCGGCAAAGCGGTGCCATTTTGTGTCAAATTGGTTTGGCTCGCTGCGGTGATCAGACTTGCAAATTGGTCCGCAATGTTAGAGGCGAAATTGCCTGAGACCAATTCAGATCCTGTAATCTTTCCATTGCCGTCAAGATCCAGATTTTTGAAAATATCAGGGGCCGTGGCAGCATCGCCTAAGGTGGGGTCTTTGGTCCAAGCGGTCACGACATCCTCAAGCGTAAAATAGCCTTGATTATGCGTGTCGTAGATTTTTATTTGCGCCTGCGCATCACTGAGCGCTTGTTGCAGCAATTGCCCCGCCGTGGTCGCCGGGGTTGATGGTGTGTCAGGTGTTGTCGGGGTCTGGGTGACAGTTGTTTTCAAAACAGAGGATAAAGATGTGGCCAAAATCTCTGACAAGGTGATTTGACCGTCTGTGTTGGCGTCTTGCGTGCTTTGCGCACCTTTGGCGCGTTCACTGCGGGCGACGTTTAACACGCCATTCATCACATCACTGGCTGTCAGCGTTTTGCCTTGATCGGAGCTCCAGCTTTTGATTGTCTCGAAACTCCAAGGCAATTGAGCAAGTTCTTGGCTGTCAAAGGTTGAAAGCGCAATGCTATTTGTGGATGGGGTTCCGAATTTGCCTTGCATCTGTTTGGATATTTCATTGAGCAAAGCATTGGTGTTGAGATCACCTGCACTGACGCGTCCGCTACCATTTAAATCGAGTTGCGCAAAGAGCTGCGGCACACTGCTCACGTCCCCCAAGCTCGGATTGGCTTTATAGGCGGCTGCTAAATCCGATTGAATGAGATAGCCTTTGGCATTGCTATCATATTTGGCCAGCATAGCTTGGCTTTGTGCCGTCACCGATTTGAGGATAGCGAGCGGCGCAGTTGCATCAGAGGGCGTGCTACGACCATTCAAGCCATCCATAAATTCTTGCTTGCTGACAGAGCCGGATCCATCCGTGTCGAGTTGGGTGAAGACCCCGATGGCTTTTTCACGAACGGCTAGAAAATCGCTGAGAAAAATGGTGCGGTGAAAATTCAAAAAGGTTGTCGGAGGTAATCCATTGGAATTGGCCGGATTCCCCCCCATGCTGGATT
>CAWUMW010000099.1:0-8280 GCA_963923415.1 uncultured Hyphomicrobiales bacterium
CAAAGCAACACTCAAGAACCAAGATTTAGGTCGCCAAGATTTTGGCCATAAAGATGTGAGCAATAAAGAGGCGGGCAACAAAGATAATGGCGAGGTACTTCCCTTCCCGCCCCGCTAAAATGGGTTGTTATAAAAGATGAAAGACGTGCAGCCGTTTTATGGGCTGTTGCGAGCAGGTTCAACCATCCTCATATTTCACTAAAAAGCACGGTTACTCCGCCCGCGCGTCAACCATCACGATATGCAACCGCCGCGGTCCATGGGCCCCCAATAAAATGACCTGCTCGATATCGCCGGAGCGCGAGGGGCCAGTGATCCAGTTGACCACCCGCGGCATGGTGCCTTTGCCATAGGTTTGGCGCAGTTGTTCCCACATGCTTTCATAATCCCCTTTGATGTCTTTGGCGTCTAACACTACCAAGGCGTAATCGGGCAGAAAATTTAATGTGGTTGGATTTTCAGCACTGGCGGTCATCACCAAAGTGCCCGTTTCTGCCACGCCTGCAAAGGCATGATTGAGACCTGCAAGATCCTGCCCATCGCTTGGTCCGTGCAGAAGATCGAGCGCCGTCTCAGACCAATCAAGGTCTTTCAGGCGTGGATCATCCCCGACCCGCAAACGGGCCGGCAGATTATTGGTGCGCAGATAATCGGCAATGGCAGAGGGGACGTCCTTGTAGCTCGGGACACGCGTCAGGGTCGCAAGGGCCGTTTCGGCTTGCTGCTGGAACAGATCGATCTGTTGGGCGGGGGGAAGTTGTCCGCGCGCCACTCTCAAGCCGCGTGGGGCTGTTGCGATGCGTTGCTCCACGTGTGTGCGGCGCGGCGCTTCTTGTCCGGTGACGCCGAGCGAGCGGCGGATATTGGATAAAATATCGGCGCGCGCGCTCATGCGGATCTCCTGTGATGCTGGGCTTTTGTGCGGGCCCGGTAGCGGCTTTGAAAGGTGCCTCCTTGCGGAGCAGGAAAATCACGGCTGTCGGTCCAACCGCTGGCAAACGGAAGATGACGAAACGCGCCTTGTCCGCCCCCCACTGTGTTGAGGAGTGTCATCAGCCAAGGGGTCAGCCATTGGTAAAGGGCGGGGCGTTTAGCAAAAAAGGCCCAAATCGCCAAGCCATAGCGTTGGGTGGCGGGGGTTAAATGGCGTGCAAATTCGGCTTCCCGCCAATGCCGCATCATTTTGGGCAAGGGAATGCGCACAGGGCAGACGCTTTCGCAGCGGCCACAAAAAGTCGACGCATTGGGCAGATGGCCTGCTTTATCAACTCCCAAAAGAGTTGGCGTGAGCACAGCCCCCATCGGACCGGGATAGACCCACCCATAGGCATGGCCGCCCACCGCATGATAGACCGGGCAGTGATTCATGCAGGCGCCACAGCGGATGCAGCGCAACATGTCCTGAAACTCGGTGCCCAGCATTGCAGAGCGCCCATTGTCGAGCAGGATGACGTGATAGTTTTCTGGTCCGTCCACATCCGTTGCGCGGCGCGGCCCGGTTGAGAATGTGGTGTAAACCGACATTTCCTGACCCGTTGCCGAACGGGCCAAAACCCGCAGGATTTGGCTGACATCGTCAAGGGTCGGCACCAGTTTTTCAATCGAGGCGATCACGATATGTGTTTTGGGCAGGGTTTGGGTGAGATCACCATTGCCCTCATTGGTGACAATGATCGAGCTGCCGGTTTCTGCGACCAAAAAATTGGCGCCTGTAATGCCGATATCAGCAGCCAAAAACCGATCGCGCAACACCTGCCGCGCTTCAGTGAGCAATTGAACAGGTTCGTCCAGCGTGCGCTCGGGCGGTAAATGCGTATGCACGCGCCGAAAATCGCTTTCAACTTGCGAGGCGTTGAGATGAACCGCGGGCGCAATAATATGCGAAGGCGCTTCGTCCCGCAGCTGAATGATATATTCCCCTAGATCCGTTTCCACCGGTGTGATTCCGGCTTTGGTCAAGGCGGCATTAAGCGCGATTTCCTCAGAAATCATGGATTTGCCTTTGGTGACGATTTTGGCATCGCTGGCGCGGCAAAGATCGAGAACGATCTGACGGGCCTCTTCTGCCGTGCGGGCCCAATGGACATGGCCGCCAGCCTCAAGGACTTTTTGTTCATAGCGCTCCAGATAGAGATCCAGATGCGCCAAAGTGTGGTTTTTGATATCGCGCGCACTGTCACGCAGCGCTTCGAATTCGGGTAATTTGGCTGCGACAGCTGCCCGTTTGTCGATGAAGCCGGCCCGCACATTGAGCATCGCCTTTTGTAATTGGGCGTCACCCAATGCAGCATGCGCATTGTCTTTGAAGCGGTTTGAGGTGGGATGGGCAGTCATGGGCGCAAGATCCTCACACGGGTCGAGATAAGAGTTTACACAGAGGATGACGGCGGGGCGGCAATCGGCGGCTCATCTGTCAGTCCGGCTAACACTTCAGCCACATGGCGAACCGCAACCGGTCGGCCTTCCCGACTTAATTTGCCGGCCATATTCATCAAACAGCCTAAATCGCCGGCCAACAGCGTTTGGGCTTGAGAATGGGTGATGTTCTCGGTCTTTTTTTCAACGATGGCGGTAGAAATTTCACCATATTTGACAGCGAATGTGCCGCCAAAACCGCAACAGACTTCATTTTCATTCATTTCAACGAGCTGCAGTCCTTTGACGGATTGAAGCAGCTGGCGCGGCTGGTTTTTAATGCCCAATTCCCGCAAGCCCGAGCAACTGTCGTGATAGGTCACGACCCCGTCATAGCTGGCATCAACCTGTGTGACACCCAACACATCAACCAGAAAAGAGGTCAATTCAAAGGTTTTATCCGCCAACAGTCGAGCTTTGGGGGCAAGATTCGGATCATCGGCAAATAATTCAGGATAATGTTTGCGGATCATGCCAGCGCAGGATCCGGAGGGCGCCACGATATAATCGCAATGGGAAAAGGCTCGAATGACCTGTTCAGCCAAGGCTCGACTATTGGCCCGATCACCCGAATTATAAGCGGGTTGGCCGCAACAGGTTTGGCTAGGGACTTCGACGTGGCAGCCAGCTTGTTCTAGTAAAGTGAGGGCAGCAAACCCAATGGAGGGACGCATAAGGTCCACCAGACAGGTTACAAATAATCCGACCCGAATCGGGCGTTGTCGTTCTGTCTGTTGCGTCACCGTCACGCTCCCTGTTGATGGGTTAGGCACTGAGATTATGGGGGGATTAGCCCTTATTTTCTTTTCCCATCGGCTGCAAATTCTTTCAGATAGGCAATCAGGCTGTCAATTTCCGTCTCATTCTGAAGGCCGACGAAAATCATTTTGGTGCCAGGAATTTTGGCGCGTGGATTTTTGATATAGTCGCGGAAGGTTGCTTCATCCCAAGTCAGGCCGGAATTTTTATTGGCGTCCGAATAGCTATAGCCTTCAACCGAACCGGAATGACGGCCGATCAGGCCATTCAGATTAGGGCCCACAGCATTGCGGGCATTTTCGCCAATCTGGTGGCAGGCCCGACATTTGACAAAGACTTTTTCACCCGCAGCCGAATCTTGGGCTGAGACAGGCAGGCTCGTGAAAAGCGTAAAAAAGGCAAAAATCAAACAGGCGAGACGGATCATGAAAAACCTCTTACGATGAATGGGCGCGATCAGACTGTCTTCACATAACGCGTTACGCAACAAAATCCAGTCTTGTTTGCAATTTATCGCGTCAACAGCGAGATGACAAAGACTTATAATGGTTTATGGTGCGATCTGTTTTAAAAACAGCCAATACAGAGCAACCACAGAGCCAAGACAGGGTGCCAAGATTCAGGATTGAGGGATAAAAGCGGCGCAAGAGGCCCAGTTTCGGGTGGTTTTTGGGGTATTCCTTTAAAATCAACCGCTGAGGGCGAGGGCGCCAGCCGCCCTCCATTGTGAAAAACGGTAAGGAGATCCGATCCATGACGATTGCTTTTCCGCAGGCTGATGCAGCGATAGTGGCGCGGCGGGATGAGATTATTCAGGCGCTTGCGCAGATTTTACCGGCGGACTCGCTTGTCGTGAGCGAGGACGAGCGGCGCGCCTTTGAAACCGATGCGTTGACGGCCTATCGGAAAATGCCCTTAGCCGTGGCCTTGCCGCATAATACTGCGCAGGTCTCCGCGCTGCTGGCCTATTGTCATGCGCAAGGGGTCAAGGTTGTCCCGCGTGGTGCGGGCACATCTTTGGCAGGCGGTGCAATTGCGCAAGAAGATGCTTTAATCATTTGCCTGAGCAAAATGGTTTCGGTTTTGGATGTGAATTTTGCCAGCCGGACTATGCGAGTTGAAGCCGGGATTACCAATTTACGGATCTCTGAACATGTGATGCCGGAGGGATTTTTTTACGCGCCCGACCCCTCCTCCCAATTAGCCTGTACGATTGGAGGCAATGTGGGGATGAATTCAGGCGGGGCGCATTGTTTGAAATATGGCACCACCACCAATAATGTTTTGGGCGTTAAAATGGTTTTGGTGGATGGCACCGTCATTGATGTGGGCGGGGAAGCCATGGATTCGCCGGGCTATGATTTGCTGGCGTTGATCGTTGGTTCAGAGGGGCAGCTAGGGATTGTCACGGAAGTCACCGTGCGGATTTTGCGAGCGGCTGAAGGGGCGCGTCCGGTTTTATTTGGTTTTCCGAGCAGCGAACAGGCGGGTTCCTGTGTGGCCGCGATTATCGGCGCAGGCATTATTCCCGTGGCGATGGAATTTATGGACAAGCTGGCGATTGAAATTTGTGAGGCCTATGCCAAGGCCGGTTATCCATTGGATGTTGAGGCCTTGTTGATCATTGAGGTTGAAGGGTCGGATGCAGAAATGGAGGCCGCTTTAGGACGGATTGTCGAGATCGCACGCCAGCATGGGGTGAGCACAATCCGGGAGTCCAAATCAGCACTTGAAACCGCAGCAATTTGGAAGGGGCGCAAATCGGCCTTCGGCGCTACCGGTCGGATCGCCGATTATATTTGTATGGATGGCACGATCCCGACCGGGCAATTACCCCTTGTGCTGCGGCGCATGAATGAAATCACGCAGCATTATGGATTGCGGGTCGCCAATGTGTTTCATGCGGGGGATGGCAATCTGCATCCGTTGATCTTGTATAATGTCAATGATCCTGAGGAAGCGCGCAAGGCAGAAGAGGCGGGCAATGATATTCTCAAGCTCTGTGTCGAAGTGGGGGGCTGTTTGACAGGAGAACATGGGGTGGGAATCGAAAAGCGGGATTTGATGCGCTATCAGTTCAGTGAGGTTGATTTGGCACAGCAGATGCGCGTTCGTGCGGCATTTGATCCGCAATGGTTGCTTAATCCCGCCAAAGTTTTTCCTCTTGAGAGTCGCTTGAACAGCGCGTGAAACCTTTTCCAAATCATGTGCAATCATGCCGCATAGGACAAGAAAGTAGAGACGGATGAGCCAAGATACTGTGCCACAGACAGATCAAGAGATTGCCGACGCTGTCAGGCTGGCGCGTTCGGAGCGCAGTTTCATCGCGATTGAAGGGGGAGGCACCAAGCGTTCGGTGGGACGGATCATGCAAGCGCCGCGTACTTTGTCGATGCGGGCGATGACCGGCATTACTCTTTATGAGCCTGCTGAATTGGTGATCGCAGCACGCGCTGGAACGCCTGTTGCAGTGATTGAAAAGACCTTGGCAGAGCATGGGCAGATGCTTCCGTTTGAGCCAGCTGATCTGCGGGGTATTTTACAGGCACAAGGTGAGCCAAGCGTGGGGGGAATGGTGGCGGCTCATTTTTCCGGGCCGCGGCGCATTATGGCAGGCGCCTTGCGTGACAGTTTGATCGGGGTGCGTTTGGTCAATGGGCGTGGTGAAAGCATCGTGTCAGGCGGACGTGTGGTGAAAAATGTCACGGGTCTTGATCTGGCGCGTTTGATGGCGGGGTCTTGGGGGACTTTAGGCGTGATGACGGAAGTGACCTTCAGGGTCTTGCCGCGTCCTGAAACCAGTGTCTCATTGGCCTTGATGGGGCTCAATGACGCGCAGGCTGTGCAGGCCATGGCGTCTGCACTTGGCTCGCCCTATGAAATCAGTGGTGCGGCACATTTGCCCTTGGGGATTGATCGGGTGGCGACCACGTTGCTGCGGTTAGAAGGGTTTGAACACTCGGTGCGAATTCGGGCTGAAAAAGTGCAAAGCCTGTTGCAGCCTTTTGGACGGGCCGAGGTGATTGAAACCACGACCTCGCATGCTTTGTGGCAACAGATCCGCGATGTGCGGTGGCTTGCGGAACCGCGCAATGAGGCGCTTTGGCGCTTGTCGGTTCCGGCGCATCACGCCGCACAGGTTTTGGCGACCCTGAGTGCAAAGCGCCCCATCCGCGCGATTTTGGATTGGGGGGGTGGATTGATTTGGCTGGCGACCGCATCGGCCCATTTGGCGGGGGCTGAGTTGATCCGGTCCGAAATGGCGCGGGTGCGTGGTCATGCCATGCTGGTGCGTGCCAGTGAGGGCACGCGCGGCACAGCGGGAGTGTTTGAGACACCGTCGGAACCAATTATGCGGCTTTCTGATGCTATCAAGAAAAGTTTTGATCCTGATCGGGTATTGAATCCCGGCCGTATGTATGCGGGGATGTGAAGACAATGCAGACTTTATTTTCGGCGGACCGGTTGGCTGATCCCGCTATGGCGACTTCGGAGAAAATCCTGCGCTCTTGCGTGCATTGCGGATTTTGTACGGCGACATGTCCAACCTATTTGTTGCTGGGCGATGAACTCGATTCACCGCGTGGGCGCATTTATTTAATCAAAGACATGTTTGAAAATGGGCGCCCGGCAACCCGCGAAGTGGTCCGCCATATTGATCGCTGTCTGTCGTGCTTATCCTGCATGACCACCTGTCCGTCGGGTGTGCATTATATGCATTTGGTTGATCATGCGCGGGCGCATATCGAGCGCACCTATCAACGTGATTGGGCTGATCGGTTGATGCGCTGGATGTTGGCGTCGGTTCTGCCTTATCCGCAGCGCTTTCGGCGGGCTTTGCAGGCAGCGGTGCTGCTGCGCCCCTTGGCCGGACTGATCAAGCCGCTGCCTTATCTGGGGGCCAGACTGGCAGCGATGTTAGAACTCGCTCCTTCGACTTTACCTCCCGCAGCTTTACCCCCCGCGCCTGTTGCACCCTCCTCCTCTGAAGAGGGTTCTATAGAGAAACGGGGACGGGTGGCGCTGTTGAGCGGATGCGCTCAGCCCGTGCTTGATCCCGGCATTAATGCGGCTGCCGCCCGTCTGCTGCAGCGGATGGGTCTTGAGCTGGTTTCCATTGCGCCGCAGGGCTGTTGCGGCGCCTTGGTGCATCATATGGGCCGCGATGCGCAGTCCCATCAACAGGCCAAGGCTTTGATCGATGCGTTTCATCATGAAATGAGCACCGGGGGTCTTGATGCGATTGTCATCACCGCGTCGGGTTGCGGGACAACGATCAAGGATTATGGCTTTATGTTTCGGGATGATCCCGATTATGCGGAGAAAGCCCGCATCGTGTCTGCGCTGGCCAAGGATATTACTGAAGTGGTGACACAGTTCGGCTTGCCCACAGTGCGGGACGTGCCGGATTTGGTGGTGGCCTATCATTCTGCGTGTTCGATGCAGCATGGCCAAAACCTGCGCGACCAGCCTAAGGCACTTTTGAAACAAGCTGGCTTCGTGCTGCGTGATGTGCCGGAAGGCCATATTTGTTGTGGCTCGGCGGGGACTTATAATTTGTTGCAGCCGGAGCTCGCTGGACGGCTCCGGACGCGCAAAGTCACTCATATCCTGAAAATGCAGCCGGAAGTGGTGGCAACAGGCAATCTGGGCTGTATGACACAGATCGGCAAAGGCATGACGGATCAGGGCCAAACTCTGCCCGTTGTTCATAGTGTGGAGCTGTTGGATTGGGCCACGGGTGGTCCGGTGCCCCCGGCGGTTGCGCGCATCCTGCACAAAAAATTGCAAAAATCCGCCTGAAAAACCCTCAATCATCGGGTTTTTTTAAGTCTTTTCGGTTTGAAATGCGCGTTGGCCGGGTTTCAGCCCTTGTCAAAGTCGGTCTGAATGACCAACTCTATTTTAAGATAAAGGCCTGTTTCTAAAGTGAAGGTCTGTCAGGATGAGGGTCCGCATGGTCGGTGGACCCGATCGGCTTTGAGGAGAACCTGTTATGAGCCCTGAAGAACGCCAACTCATTACCAGCCTGTTTGAGCGGATTTATCAGGCGTCCAGTGCCCCACGTGAGCCGGAGGCCGAAGCCTTGATTGCGGATGGGGTGAA
>CAWUMW010000100.1:0-8209 GCA_963923415.1 uncultured Hyphomicrobiales bacterium
AGATCATCAAGCAAATGCGCCTGCCCCCTGATGATCAATTGGCGGGTATCATCGCCACCGCCCCAAACTGCCAGTCCTGCGGCAACCAATTTGGCGGTAATCGTATCAAGCTCCCGCTCGGCATCCTGCTGCGCTTCAAGAATTTCCGCCTGCACATCGGCAAGCCTGCGGCCCCGCAACCGTTCCGATAAATAATTGCCAGCCTGCACAAGAGCCGAGGCTGGCAAACCAGCCGGCAAATCCATCAACCGATTTTCAACCGATCCATCCTCAGCCACCAAAACGACCAAGGCCCGATTATGGTCTAAGCGGACAAATTCGATTTGCCGCAGCGCCAAATTGACTTTTTGGGTCACCACAACCCCTGCGGAACGGGTTAAACCCGAGAGCATTTGCGAGGCTTCCGTGAGCATGGATTCAAATGAGCGCGCGCTGTCATGGGCGCGGATTTCGCTTTCAATGCGCTGGCGATCGGCCTGCGATACATCCCCCGTTTCCATCATCGAATCGACGAAAAACCGCAAACCCCGCTCTGTTGGCAAGCGGCCAGCACTGGTATGGGGTGAAAAAATCAAGCCCGCATGTTCAAGATCCGACATCACATTGCGAATCGATGCCGGCGACAATGACGCATGCAGTAAGCGCGATAAATGACGCGACCCCACCGGCTCGCCGGAGGCAAGATAGGTTTCGACAATCTGTTTAAAAATCTCACGCGAGCGCTGATTGAGATCTTTCACATGAACCCTCACCCGATCAGACCGAAACATAGAGCAAGACAAAACCACAAAGATCAGGCTTCGACCTTACCTGCTCTCCCTTGCGCGTGCTCTGCCTTGCGCTGCCTATCATCCCGCAAGGTCAGACAGCTGTCAAAGCGTCCCTTTTATCCGCTTTATTATCCGCTTTGCCGATTTTGTGCCCATCCGAAACAGAGGAACACCGGTTTTTCTGGCTTTGACCGTGAGCTGCCCTTGCCCTGCCCCATTAAGCACCGTAAAACCGTCCCGTTTTAACCCCTTCATGCTCAGAGGTCAGCCCATGCGTCCATCCAACCGCCGCCCCGATCAAATGCGTGAGGTCTCCATGGAGCGCAACATTGCTCGCTATGCGGAAGGATCGTGCCTGATCAAATTCGGCAATACCCATGTCCTATGCTGTGCCACGCTCGAAGAACGCGGACCACCTTGGTTGCGCGGCAGTGGCAAAGGCTGGGTGACGGCTGAATATTCCATGTTGCCGCGCGCAACGCTGGAACGCACCCGGCGCGAATCCACCGCAGGCAAGCCGAGTGGCCGCACGCAGGAAATCCAACGGTTGATTGGCCGCTCGTTACGGGCCGTGATTGATCTGAGTGTATTGGGCGAACGGCAAATCATTCTTGATTGCGATGTGTTGCAAGCCGATGGGGGCACCCGCACCGCCTCCATCACGGGTGCCTTTGTGGCTTTGCACGACTGTTTGAAATGGATGCATGGCCGCTCCATGCTCAACCGCATGCCCATTAAGGACCATGTTGCGGCTATTTCTTGCGGCATTTCCAAAGGTGCCGCCGTGCTGGATCTTGATTATGCCGAAGATTCGCAGGCCGAAACCGATGCCAATTTTGTCATCACAGGCAGTGGCGGGCTGATCGAAATTCAAAGCACCGCCGAAGGCGCACCCTTTAGCGAGGATCAATTCCATCAAATGATGGGCTTGGCCCGCAGCGGCATCAGCCAGCTGATTGCTTTGCAAAAAACCGTTCTGGCGCAAGGATAAGCGAGGCGCCGATGTCTTACGCCCCATCCGCTCCTTTTCCGCGCCTCACCGGGCAGATTGTCATTGCCACCCACAACAACGGCAAATTGGTTGAAATGCGCGATTTACTCGCTCCATTCGGCCTGCAGGCCGTCTCGGCGGGGGAGCTCAACCTGCCCGAACCTGAAGAAACCGGCCTGACCTTTATGGATAATGCCGCCCTCAAAGCGGTGGCCGCCGCACGCGCCACGGGCTTGCCGGCGATTGCCGATGATTCGGGTTTGTGTGTGGAGGCCCTAGGCGGGGAACCGGGCATTTATTCAGCGCGCTGGGCGGGGCCTGACAAGGATTTTGATCGGGCCATGCGCCAGATCGAGGAATTATTGCAAGCCAAAGGTGCCTTGCAGCCCAACCAACGCAAAGCCTGGTTTATTTCAGCGCTGACTGTTGCATGGCCGGATGGACAACAAGCGGAGGTGGAAGGTCGGGTGGATGGACACTTAGTGTGGCCGCCGCGTGGCACGCTGGGCTTTGGATATGATCCGATGTTTCTTCCCGATGGGGAAAGCCGCACCTTTGGCGAATTAAGCCGCGAAGAAAAGCACGGTCTGCCGCCGCTTGGACGCGGCTTGTCGCATCGCGCGCGCGCTTTTATTGCGCTTGTGGATCAGATTTTACGATGACACGCGGACTTCAAGCCGATCCCGATCAGGCTGGGTTTGGTGTCTATCTGCATTGGCCATTTTGTCAGTCCAAATGCCCCTATTGCGATTTCAACAGCCATGTCCGGCATGAACCGATTGATGAAGCGCGCTTTATCAAAGCCTATCGCACCAACTTAGCAGCGCAAGCAGCACTGGCCCCAAACCGTCTTGTCACGAGCATTTTTTTTGGCGGAGGGACACCCTCTTTAATGAGCCCGCAAACGGTCGAGGCCCTCCTGCATGCGGTCAGCCAATTCTTTACACTGGCGCCGCAGACTGAAATCACGATGGAGGCCAATCCGACCAGCGTTGAAGCGCAACGATTGGCCGATTATCGGCGGGCCGGGGTTAATCGCCTCTCCATCGGTGTGCAGGCGTTGCAGGATGCAGATCTCAAAGCTTTGGGGCGGCGCCACACTGTTGACGAAGCCAAACAGGCCATTGCGCTGGCGCAACGCTCCTTTGAGCGCACGAGCTTTGATCTGATCTATGCGCGCCCTCATCAAAGCCCCGCCGCATGGAAAGATGAGCTCAATCGGGCGATTGATCTATGCGCCGAACATCTCTCCCTCTACCAATTGACCATAGAGCCCGGGACGATCTTTGAACAGCGCGTGCGGGCCGGGCATTTGCAGCCGCTTGACGATGCGCAGGCACGGATTCTGTTTGATCTGACGCAGGAGATTTGCGAAGCCCGCGGTCTGCCCGCCTATGAAATTTCCAATCATGCCCGACCCGGTGCCGAAAGCCGTCACAACCTGACCTATTGGCGCTATGGCGAATATGTTGGGGTTGGGCCGGGCGCCCATGCCCGCTTGGTGGTGGAAGGCCAACGACAGGCTTTCGTGCAAGAAAAGCACCCCGAACGCTGGTTACATTCTATTGAAGAGACAGGCTCCGCAATCTCTGAAACTGAGCCCTTATCCGCCGAGCACCAAGCCGATGAAATGCTGTTGATGGGCTTACGCTTACGCGAAGGCGTTCTGCCTGCCCGCTATGAGCAGTTAGCCGGCGTGCCGCTAGATAAAGCCAAAATCGACACGCTGATCGACGACCAGTTGCTCGAATGGGTTGGACCACCAGGCTCCAATCACCGCCGCCTGCGGGCCACCGCGCAGGCATGGCCTGTTCTCAATGCTGTCATTGCTGCTTTGGTTTAGATGCTTTGGTGTAAAAGCTTTTAACAAAGCCACTCTGAAACACGATAAGTTTTGGCCATAACAAATTTTGAGATTAAAAATATGAGGATAAATATGGAAAAAAATAAAAGGTGCCCGACCCACGCGCGGACAGGGTCGAGCACCTTTGCGGCTCTTCCGTCTGGGGTCGGAAGTCACCGGATCCTTCTGGGGTACCAAGCTGGAAATGGGAGAAAGCTCAGTCAACCCTTGTCCGAAAAATGCCCGTCCAGCTGAGATCTGAAATTTGAAATTCTAGAAGTCTCAAATTCCTAAACTGCAATTCCTAAACTGCAATTCCTAAACTGCTCGTCTCTGATCCGTTCTGATCCGTGTCATCCTTCGAATATGAAGACCTTATCCGCTTCCAAACTCCCTGCCACCTGTCAAAAAAGACAGGTACTACAATTTTTCTCCGGCCCGGACCAATCCCATCGAAACGGCTTTGACCACCGCGCCGCGAATCGTACCCGCGCCCAATTTATTTCGGCAATTATCGAGATGAAACCGAATGGTGCTAATACTCAAATTTAAAATTTGACCAACCTCTTTAACGGTTTTGCCGCTACCAATTAAGGCAACGATTTCCGTCTCGCGCGGTGTTAAAGCCGATTTAAATTCACTAAAGCCCAAAATCATCGAGGCTTGGGCATGCAGATGAAAACTGATCAACACCAAGGCTGCCTGAAATTTTACATCTTGAAAAATATGCTGATACAAATCCTCAGAACTAAATGACGCAATAGCGAAAGTTCCATCCGGTCCGCGCACGGGAATGCTGAGCCCTGTGCGGCCCACACCATAATCAATCGCCTCTTGCAAAATTTGTCCGCTTTCAACCGATGGAGCGCGCACTTGCAACCAATTGACCGGTAAAACGGAATGGCGACACGACACAAAAACCGGATCAAGCGATGCATAAGAACGCTCGATATAACGCTCTTGCCATTCCTTCGGATAGGTTGAAGAAACAATGGCTTGAGAAAAGGGCATGCCCGGTTTAACCACGCCATAGGTCACATGATTGACCCCTGTTTTGGAAAGGCCCGCCTGACAATGCCGGGCCAAACGCGCAATCGTGCGGGCTTTGGTAATTTCAGAAATTGTTTTGCTTAAAAAGGTCATGCGTAAACTTCTCGCTTGAACACAGGCAAGCACGCTTCACGCTCGTTTTCCTGCCGCCTGATACGAGCATACCCTGAACGGGTTGTCCTTATGCAGGCACACGCTTCAACACCCATGCCGCATATAAACAGGCCTTATACGAATAGGTGTTCACGCAGGTGTTCACACGAAGACTTTTTCATCAATCCATAATGAACAATGCAAAAAATCACCGCATCTTCCCTGTCGTCAGACCACAGGAGTCGATCCCTTATCCTACCATAAAAATAAATTTTTCTAGTTATTAATTCGAATAACAGATGTGCGTCAAAAGACGATCCCCTAAAACCGACTGAGTGGATCTTGCAGGGTTCTAACAGTGCCGTTAGTGACTTCGTAAATTGCAAGTGAACGTTGTATTCCGCCATTATTACGAAAGCGGAACAGGCCATCTGTGCCAATCATCCCGTCCGGGTTACGAATGACAGACTCTGTAAACGCCTGCGTGCCATATTGCGCACTTAAAGCATTAACCAGAAAGACGGCATCATAAGCGAGGCTGGCAAGACGCGGCGGCTCTTTGCCAAAGCGCGCCTGATAACGTCGTGCAAAGCTGATAAATCCTGTTTTATCAGGCCCTGCGAACCATCCGCCTTGAAAAATTGGCTCTTTTAAAACACGGCTTTCATCCCATGCGCTGGTGCCAAGGATCTGCCAGCCTTTCTTGTCGATCCCATGAGATAACAACGCTGTATTTAAAGCTGTTGCCTGATCTCCACCTTCGGGAATCAACAACGCATCCACTGGAACCGTGAGTGCGGCAATGGCTTTGACGGCTGTTTCTACAGTAGCAGCCTGATAGCGTTCGATGGAGGCTATTTTTAAACCGCGTCGACTCGCTTGTTCTTGAAAAGCTGCGACCATCACATTGCCATAAACACCCTCTGGAATAAGAGCGGCAATCGATGTTTTTCCTTTGCTCGCCGCATAGGCTAAAATCTGTTCAATATCATTGTCGGGCTGGAAACTAAGCAGATAAACTCCCCGCCCGGCAACCGTCTGGTCGGTGGAAAAACCGATCAACGCCTTGCCTGCCGGTCGGGTAACGGCGGCGGCGGCTTGAACGGAAGAGGATAATAAAGGCCCCAAAAAGACCTGCGCACCCTCTGTTTGCGCGGCGCGCGCGGCGCTGCGTGCGCCCTCCGCTTGCCCCCCCTCATCCTTGACCAAAAGCCGCAACTGCGTGCCTTTATACTCTGATTGCGCAAGCTCAGCGGCATTTTTCATGGCCTGTGCCAATTCACCCACTTGGCCTGATGCTGACAAGGGCAACAGCAAAGCAACCGCCGCGCCCGTTCCTGCTGCCCCTGATCCCGGCACTGAATCACTTTGGCCCAGTGTTGAATTTATGGGTGCGTCCAATGGCATTTCAACCACAGATTGAGAAGATGGCTGATCCTGTGACCCGGGCAGGGATCCTGCTGAGGCGGGAGCCTGTGTGACCGGACGACCGCCGCGTTCCCCAAAGCGATCAATCCCCGCACATCCTTGCAAAGCGAGCGCAAGACCGACAACAGCAAGCGTCAGGCTGCGGTGGCGTGTGAACAATCCAAGACCGACAAAACCGCGCTGCATCCGTTGCTTCTCCTCTGGCCCTGAGCGCGTCTCAGCGCGTTTGGCCTACCCTATACGTCTGCGCCTCGTTGAACCTGTTCACCTGAAGCTGCTCTTTTGAGCTGCTGCCCGATGCAATTTGATGCGCAATGCCGAACGTGGTCTTATCAAGCGCCGCGATCTTGTCTAGCAAAGCCTCTATTGCTTGCGCAACAGCCAAAAACACCGCCCCCTTTATCCATCATAACACAGCCTAGGGTGAGGTGGCGAAACCGTCAAAATTATGGCAAGATGACTTATGTCTCACACTCATCCCCCCTCATCCGCCGCTTATACCGTGTTTGGCCTGCAAACCGAAGCCGAGCCGCTTGCCGCGGGCCTGCATGTGGTTGCCACACCGATCGGCAATTTGCGCGATATTTCGCTGCGCGCGCTCGCGACTTTATCCGCAGCCCATCTGATTCTGGCGGAAGATACACGCGTCACCCGGATCTTATTGGCGCATTATGGCATTACCACGCCGCTCTGGGCCTATCATGAACATAATGCCGCCGAGATGCGGCCCAAAGTCTTGGCCCTGTTAGCGCAAGGGCAAGCCTTAGCCTTAGTGTCGGATGCCGGTACGCCGCTGGTGTCTGATCCGGGCTATAAATTGGTTGAGGCTGCCATTGAGGCAGGGCATGCCGTTCGTGCTGTCCCGGGCGCCTCAGCGGTTCTGACCGCGCTGGTGGTGGCTGGATTGCCGACTGATCGGTTTTTCTTCGAAGGTTTTTTACCGAATAAATCGGCGGCACGGCAAACTCGACTCTCTGAACTTGCCCCCATCCCCGGCACATTGGTGTTTTTTGAATCCCCCCACCGCTTGCAAGCCATGCTCAAAGATGCACAAACGATTTTAGGCAACCGGCCCGCAGCCGTGGCGCGCGAATTGACCAAATTTTTTGAAACGGTTCGGCGTGGACCCTTAAACGACTTAGCAGCCCTTTACGAACACGAAGCCAAACCAAAAGGCGAAATTGTTGTCTTGATCGGCCCTGCGCATCCCGATGAAGCCCCTCCGCGGGATGAGAATTTAGACGCGCTTCTCACACAGGAATTAAGTAAACGATCCCTCAAAGATGCCGCAAGCGTTGTTGCTGAACAAACGGGTTTACCGCGCCGGCTTGTTTATGCCCGCGCCATTGCGCTGAGCCGATCTGATGAGGCGCCCTAGATCATCCGCAACGCCTCGACAGCGCAAACGCGCTTTGCGCTGGGGGGTGATGGCCGAATGGCTTGCTCTGCTTTATCTGATGGTGAAAGGATATCGACCACGCGCCCATCGCTATCTCGGCGGTGGTGGAGAGGTTGATTTGATTATGTGTCGGGGCGACACGATCATTTTTGTTGAAGTCAAAGCCCGTACACGGCATGAAGCCGCATGGCTGGCGATTGATGGGCTTAAAACACAAAAATTCTGTCGAACTGTCCAATATTGGTTGATGCACAATCCATGGGCCCAGACCTATCATCTGCGTGCCGATGCGGTGCTGATTTCGCCATGGTCTTGGCCCTTTCATGTCAAAGATGCCTTCACCTTGGAGCCATAACACGCTAGACTGCGCGTATGGTGTTGGTTTGCTACCCCATAGGCTTATGAGACATGATCCCCTTGCGGGGCGCAAAGAAGGACGACTGATCGTGCGTAAATTACAAGTTGCCGTGCAAATGGATCCGATCACCGCCATTAAAATTGCCGGGGATTCGACCTTCGCTTTATTGCTGGAGGCGCAAGCGCGCGGCCATGCTTTGTTTTTTTATACGCCCGACCGACTGTCCATGCGTGATGGAAAGATCTTCGCGCCTTTGCAAAGCTTGACGGTCAAAGAT
>CAWUMW010000101.1:0-8147 GCA_963923415.1 uncultured Hyphomicrobiales bacterium
TTCACCCTCGGCATCGCCGCCGTTGCCGGCGCCTCCACCCTATCCTCCCCGCTCTCGGCACAGGCTGGTCCGTTGCGGGTTGGCTTTCTAACCGTCAATTCAGGCGCGTTGGCGGCTGGTGGACGTCAGCTGGAAGAGGGCATCAAGCTGTTCTTGAAAGAACGCGACAATAAGATCGCTGGTCGCCCGGTAGAGTTGATTATTGCCGATACGGCTGGCCAACCCGCCAATACCCGCTCCAAAGCTCAAGAATTGATTGAGCGCAACAATGTGCATGTGATCATTGGCCCCTTAGCCGCTTTCGAAGCGCTGGCCATCAATGATTACATTCAACAAGTTGGCATTCCGACCATTTCAGATTCAGCGGCTGCTGAAGACCTGACCCAACGCAAGCTCAATCCGTGGTTTGTGCGTGCGGTCAGCTCCTCTGCGCAGCCCGCGCATGCCTTAGCCGATTATGCAGCCAAAACGCTTCAATATAAAAAGATCGTCGTTGTGGCTGATGATTTTGCTTTCGGTCATGAAATCACCGCAGGCTTTCAGCGGGTCTTTGAAGAGAATGGCGGCAAAGTCATTCAAAAATTATGGTCACCGCTCAATGTGGCTGATTACGGCTCCTATATTACGCAGATTGACCGTAATGCGGATGCGGTTCTGGCCAATTTTGCTGGCGCCAACGGTCTGCGCTTCATCAAGCAATATAATGAATATGGCTTGGCAGGCAGCTTGCCCTTGCTCGGACATATGACCAGCATTGACGAAGGTATCTTGAAAAATATGGGTGATGAAGCCAAAGGCGTTGTTTCAACGGGTTGGTATTCAGCAGCCATTGACACCCCGACCAACAAAAAATTCGTTGCCGCTTGCCGCGCTGAATATAAAGCAGATCCCGGCTATTACACCTTGGGCGCTTATTTGTCGGGATTGTTCCTCGAAGAAGCCGTTAAGAAAGTCAATGGCAATGTCGAAGACAAACAAGCGCTGATGAAAGCCTTGCGGAGCCTTGATTTGAAAGACACGCCCGCCGGCCCGATCAAAATCGACGAATATGGCAATCCAACCATGAATATTTATATTCGTAAGGTAGAAATGCTCGATGGTCGGTTGATGAATAAAGTCATCCATACCTATCCGGCTGTCAGCCAGTTCTGGACCTATGACCCGAAGCAGTTCCTGCAAAGCCCGGTCTATGCACGCGAATGGGCGGCCAACAAATAGGCTGATTGTCCTCTCTTCTGATTGGCCCCTTGATGCTCCCCTGCGCGAAGGGGCCGGTCTCCTTCCTCCGTTTCATGTCCTCTTTTAAGAGAAGGCCCTTTGCTCATGTCCCTTGGCTTTTGGCTCCTTCAAAGCCTGAACGCATTGGCGCTGGGGGGCTTATTGTTTTTGCTCTCCTCGGGTTTTTCGCTGATTTTCGGTTTGATGCGTGTCGCCAATCTCAGCCATGGCGCCTATTTCATGTTGGGCGCTTATGTTGGCCTGACTGTCTTGCGCGAAGGCTATGGTTTTATTGAAGCCATTTTGGCGGCTGCACTTGTCATCGCCGCTTTGGGTTTTCTGGTGGAACGCTATTTATTGCGACAATTAGCCAATCGTGCTCTGGCGCAAGTCTTAGTCACGTTGGGACTGGCCTTTGCAATCGCCGATATTTGTTTGATGCTGTGGTCGGGCGATCCGATGCAATTGCCTGCACCGCGCTGGCTTTCTTCGCCTTATCGGGTGTTTGGCTTTGTCTTTCCTGGCTATCGCGTTTTTGTGGTTGAAGTGTCGCTGGTCATCGCGCTGTTGTTATGGCTGTTGATCGAGAAAACCAAAATCGGCGCCATGGTGCGCGCCAGTGTCGATGACATCCAGATGGCCCGTGGTGTTGGCATTCCTGCTCAGGCCTTATTCAGCTTTATTTTCTGCTTAGGCGCAGCTTTGGCTGGCATGGGGGGTGTGTTGGGCGGACCAATCCTCTCCGTCTATCCCGGACTTGATGGAGAAATGCTGCCGCTTGCTTTAGTGGTCGTAATCTTGGGCGGGATCGGCAGTATTGGCGGCGCCTTTGTCGGCAGTTACATCACCGGTTTCGTTTATACATTCGGACAGGCGCTCTTGCCGGCCTTTTCTTATGTGATTTTATTTTTACCGATGATTGTCGTCTTGGCAGTGCGTCCGTCAGGTCTGTTTGGAAAGGCCTCGACATGACCCCGTCCAAAAGCGCTTCTCCCTCACGCCTGACCCAGATCAGCCTGCTCCTTTTAGGTCTCGCTTTGATCGCTCCTTTGGTGTCTGGACATGCCTTTTATATTAATATTGGCAGCCAAATTCTGATTGCCGCGATCTTTGCCATGAGCCTGAATATATTGGTGGGCTATGGCGGATTAACCTCTCTCGGCCATGCGGCCTTTCTTGGCACCAGCGCCTATACGGTCGCCCTGCTCACCTTACAATTCAATTTTAGTTTTTTTGCCGCTGCTGCCATCGCCTTGGTTGTAGTGGTTGGCTTGGCTTGCTTATTTGGCGCGATTGCCTTGCGCGGTCAGGGGATCACCTTTTTGATGATCACCTTGGCTTTGGGGCAAACTTTGTGGGGCGTTGCCTTCCGCTGGTCGGATGTGACAGGGGGCGATAACGGCCTGCCGGGCGTCAAGCGCCCTGATCTGTTTGGCATTCATCTGACAGACCCAATCGCCTTTTATACTGTCACCATTGTGCTTTTTCTGATTGCCTTGGCCGCGATGGCCATTTTTATTCAATCGGGATTAGGACTGAGCCTGCAAGGAACCCGCGACCAACCGCGCCGCATGGGCATGTTGGGACATCATGTCTGGCTGGTGCGCTATATCGCTTATATTCTGGCAGCCTTTTGGGCTGGCATAGCGGGCATCGCCTTCATTGCTTATCACGGTTATATCCATCCGGCCTCGTTGAACCTATCAAATTCAGCGGAAGTCTTGTTGATGGTGATCGCAGGCGGGGCTGGTACTTTATTTGGCCCGGTGATTGGTGCTGCGATTGTCATCTTGCTCAAAATGGTAGTGAGCGCCTATGTCGCGCGCTGGATGCTCCTCCTCGGCTGCATCTTTATCGCCATTGTGATCTTCCTGCCCGAAGGAGTGGTGCCGGGATTAAGCCGTTGGCTTGAAAAACGCTTCCTTGCCTCCTCCTCTGATCAACAGGGGGCGTCATGACCATGGCTTATGCGCTCCAGATCCATCACATCTGCAAGACCTTTGGCGGATTAAAAGCGATTGATGACGTCACATTAAAAATCCCTAAAGGGGATCGTCATTTATTGCTCGGCCCAAATGGTGCCGGCAAAACAACCTTGTTTAATTTGATCACCGGAGACCTGAAGCCAACCAGCGGACAGGTGGTGTTGTTTGATCAAGATATTACAGGTCTTGCCTCCCATCATTGTGCGCCTCTTGGTTTGGCGCGCACCTATCAAATCATCACCTTGTTTGCGCGCAATACTTTATTAGAAAATATCGTCATGGCCTTATTGGGAACCTCGCCGCTGCGCTGGAATCCCTTAGCACGCATTGCCGGACGCCAAGAATTCGAAGAGCGCGCTTATGAAGTTTTAGCGTCGGTTGGCTTGTCTGAAAAAGCCCATCGGCCCTTGAGCGAAACCTCTTATGGCGAAAAGCGGCGGCTAGAAATTGCCTTAGCTTTAGCCCAAAATCCACGCTTGCTGTTACTCGACGAGCCACTGGCTGGCTTGTCGCGGCAAGAACGCACCGATATCCAAACACTCATTCAACAGATCCCGCGCGATATTACCGTCGTGCTGATTGAGCACGACATGGATGTGGCTTTGGCTTTGGCTGAAAATATCACCGTCATGTATCACGGACGCGTCATCTGTCAGGGCGACCGAGCACAGGTTGTGGCCGATCCCCGTGTCAAGGAGATCTATCTTGCCGGTTGAAGCCCTGACCCTCTCATCCATCAATACGCGCTATGGGGAAAGCCATGTCTTGCATGACGTGAGCCTCTCGCTGCAACAAGGCCATGTCCTCGCTTTGCTCGGCCGCAATGGAGCTGGCAAAACCACGACCATGCATTCTATTGTTGGCTATCAACCGGTCTTGTCAGGCCGCATTGAATTATTTGGCGAGGCCATCACCCATGCAAGCCCCGAAGCCATCTCCCGCAAAGGCATTGCCTTGGTTCCTCAAGGAAGACGGATTTTTCAAAGCCTCACCGTGCAAGAAAATATGGATGTAGCCTTTCGGCGCGGCAGTAAGCCACGATTTGGCTATGAGACCCTGTTTGAATGGTTCCCACGCCTCAAAGAACGCCGCCAACAACGCGCAGGCACGCTCTCAGGTGGCGAACAACAAATGCTGGCTATTGCCCGCGCATTAATCACCGATCCCAAATTGGTTTTGTTTGATGAGCCGTCCGAAGGACTGGCGCCACAAATCGTTGAAGAAGTGTCCGCGATTTTGCACCGCCTGAAAAAGGAAGGGCTGTCCATCATCCTTGTTGAGCAAAATACCAAGCTTGCGCTTGGCGTCGCCGATGAGGTTGTGATTTTGAATTCTGGTCATGTCGCAGCAGTCCGGACGGCCGCAGAGGTCATCCATGACGCAGATTTTCTCGTTCAACATCTTGGAGTGTATTAAGCCATGAAACATGTTTCTGTCGGCGCAAAAAACGTCACCGGCACCCAAAGCGGACAGGGATCTGATTTGGTGATCTTGCACTCCTTGCTCACAGACGGGCAAGCCTTTGACGCCGTGATGCCCGCGCTAACCGCCCAGTATCGCGTCACTTTGATCAATCTGCCCGGCTTTCATGGATCAGACCCGATCCCTGCTGATTTAAAAGCCTATACCGACTGGATCCATGGCGCCCTTGCAGCCTTTGGCATCAAAGATGGCTTTAGGTTATTAGGCAATGGATTTGGCGGATCCTTGGCTTTGGCCTATGCGATTGCCTATCCGAAAGCGCTCACCCAATTGGTCATTTGCGATGCGGCCGCTGGTTTTCCTGAACAGGGCAAACAGGCCTTCCGCGTTATGGCGCAAAAGGTCAAAGAAGGCGGGCTTGGTGCCATCGCAGAAATTGCCGCCAATCGGGTTTTCCATCCGGCCTATCTTGCCCAGCACCCGCATGCCATCGAGGAACGGCGCGCCGCTTTGCTGAAAATTCATCCCGAAGCCTTTGCCGCCGCCTGCGCACTGTTGGTCGATGCCGATATGCTCCCGCAAGCCCGTCACCTGAACGTGCCGACGCTTGTGATTTGCGGCGCATTGGATGCGGCAACACCGCCCGTGTTAAACAAAGCAATTGCCGATACGGTTCCTCATGCGCGCTATATTGAATTGGAGGGGATTGGCCACTGTCCGCCACTGGAAGCCCCGGCTGCGTTTTTGAAAGCCTTAGCCAGCTCATAAGCACGCTGCGCACCCTACAGGAGCAACACCGATGCTATTTGTCATTCATGGCTTCGACAAAAAAGATAATGGCGCTTTGCGACAAAAAACCTATGAGGCGCATAAAGCCTTCTTGAATGATTTAACGCCCTATGGTGTCACAATGGTCCTGTCTGGTCCGCTCACCGATGATCGTGGGGAACAGATGATCGGCAGTTTTATGCTGGTCGATGCCCCTGACCGCGCCCATGTGGAGGCCTTTCATCATGCCGATCCGTTTTTTCAGGCTGGTGTGTGGGAGCACATCACCGTCACGGCCTTTCTGAAACGACAAGGCTGAGCCGTCGTCCCCTTTTTTGCGACGAACAACCAATTGACAAATCCCATTCCGCGGACATTATCTTGCGGGTGGAGTTGTTCCGTGTGCGCAAAACAAGCTAGTCTGATTTGGGTGGTCTTTAGCCATCCCGACCACTATCACCGCTATCAAGGTGACTCGGCGGCATTCCGACAGCGTATCGCGCATGAAATTAGCCTGTGTCAGGACAAGCTCACTTTGGCTTTTGCGCAGGATCCGGGCTTCATCTTGCACTTCATGGATGCCACAGCGCTTGTAACACGGCTTCAACAGCAAAAAGACCACCCAGATCTGGTTCTGTTTGTGATGGAAAGTCGCAATTTCGAAGAAGGCATTTATAGCCCTCCTTTGAACGAATTTGAATTGAAAGCCTATTTGAAAAGCCTTTCAATTCCCTATAGCGGCTGTGATGGTCTCAGCCTGTTTGCCGATTACGATAAAAGCTTACAATATGCATTAGCCTTGTCATGCGGCATTGCAACGCCTGCGCAATTTTTTATTGCCCCCTCATGTGATCCCACCCTGATCGCGTGGTCTCTTTACCCCGCTTTTATCAAGCCCTGTTTGCATGGCGATTCCATCGGCATTCGCCCATCCAGCGTGGTTCATCATCAAGGCGAATTGCTTCACGAAGTAGCGCGGCTGCGCGCTTTGTTTCCAAACGAACCCTTGCTGTTACAGGAGTTTCTCGAAGGGGGCGAATATACGATCGGCATTATGGGCAATTGGGATGCACCCGATTGCCAAACCTTGCCGATCATTCAAATCGGTTACGATAAAAGTGAAGCGGCTGTTCCTGTGCTCACACATGACGCCAAGAACAACCCTGACTCAGTCGAATATATGCAAGATTATTATCATATCGCCACATTGCCGCCTGCGCTTGAACAGCAGATCCGCCATGACACTCTCGCGATTTACAAAAGAATGAAAGGCCGCGGCTATGCGCGCGCTGATTGGCGGCTTGATAAAAACGGAACAGCCAAATTTCTGGAAATCAACGCCTTGCCCGATATTATGGATGAAGCCAGCTCCATCGTTAAAATGTATCGGCACAAAACAGGAAAAAATCAGGGTGATTTTTTCAAGGAGATTATTCGCTGCGGCCTGATGCCTGAGCACAACAGGCCGCAGAGTGAACGCCGAGCAACTAGCCTTACTCCGCTTTAGCAAGCGCCTGTGCAAAGCCCCCCAACGGAATATCCGTTTTGATCTTGTTACCTTGGATATCTTGGAAGGTTAAATCCATGATCTTGCCTTTTTTCAGCGCATTGATCTGAGCGTCATTTAAATCGAAACTGGCAAAACAGCTGGTATTGATACAATGCGAAAATAAGAGCGTGCTGACCTTCTGGCCATCAATGCCAAATTCAATCCCTTCCTTCAAGCTGACGCCCAAAGGCACAGAGACCAACAGACTTCTATTTTTTTCAACGCGCACCACTTCAACTGAGGTTAAGCGCACCCGCTCTTGCGTTGAAAATGTCTCATGCAGCACCGAACATCCTAATTTGGTCCGGTCTGTACTCGTCGCCCGGCAAATAACCTGCCAGCCAGTTTCCGCTGTTTGAATATTTTGTGTTTTGGTCGCTGTGTCAGCGGCGGGTTTAGACTGAGCTGCAACATGTTCAGACGATAAAAAAACGAAAAGTCCGGCAAAAATCCAAATCACATAGTTCATCGAAGGCTCCATTACTGATCTGTCTCTTCCAAACATCGGGGCCTTGTTAGAAAGTCCCGATTCTCCATCTGATAGGGGCGGTTTGAATCCACCCCTCCCCACATGGGCTCCATTATCCCGCGCGCTTATTGGCGTGCGAAAAACCCGCCGCTCCCCGTTTGCGTGCCGTATGCCCGGGATGCGGAGCGCCTGTTTTCTTGCCCCCATCAAAATGCGGGCCAGCCCCTTTCGGCTTGCTCGACGCAGGAGCATGGGAGGTCGCATGAGCGGGAGCTTTTGAAGGGGCTTTTGAGGAGGCTTTGCGCGCTCCATCGCTATGAGGGCGTCCCCCCGCTGCGGGGGCTGGACGGCGCGGTTTGCTGTGCGGCGGCCGCTCTTGGCTTGGCACATAATCAGCCCCTAAAGGATTTTCCCGAATGGGGAGTTTTTGACGCGTTAATTTTTCAATATCGCGCAAATAAGCGCGCTCTTCCCGATCACAAAATGAAATCGCAATGCCCGATGCGCCCGCACGCGCGGTCCGGCCAATCCGATGCACATAGCTTTCCGGTACATTCGGCAAATCAAAATTAATCACATGCGAGACCTGATCAATATCAATGCCGCGCGCTGCAATATCTGTTGCCACCAATAAGCGGATCCGGCTTGCTTTAAAATCAGCTAAAGCGCGTTCCCGTTGCGGTTGGCTTTTATTGCCATGAATGGCCGCTGAAGGGATATGATTTTGGGCGAGACG
>CAWUMW010000102.1:0-8089 GCA_963923415.1 uncultured Hyphomicrobiales bacterium
TGACTTATGAAGCGGTGTTCCAAACCACCATGGAAGGGCTCGGCCAAACAACAGCGGTTGGCATCGGAGGCGATCCGGTGAAGGGCACTGAATTTATAGATGTGCTGGAAATGTTTTTGGCTGATCCCAAGACAGCGTCCATTATCATGATCGGTGAAATTGGCGGATCGGCGGAAGAAGATGCTGCGCAATTCCTGGCGGATGAAGCCAAGCGCGGGCGTAAAAAGCCAGTTGTCGGTTTCATTGCCGGACGCACGGCACCTCCCGGTCGTCGTATGGGTCATGCCGGAGCGATTATTTCTGGTGGCAAGGGTGGTGCGGAAGACAAGATTGCCGCGATGGAAGCCGCAGGTATTCGCGTGTCGCCATCACCGGCTCGTCTCGGACATACGCTGGTTGATTTGCTCAAAGGCAAATAAGCGGTCCGAACGTCAGCATAAGAGATGCTTAAGTTACAACGATAATCCTTCCGGTTTCGACCGGAAGGTTTTCTGAACCCGCTCAGGGCTTCAGGTTCAAATGGTTGAAGATGCGTTAAAGAAGAGGGACAAACGCCATGGCACGACAGGATCAGAACGAAAGCTTTTTGCAAACGTCGTTTCTGTATGGCGCAAATGCCGCTTACATTGAAAGTCTTTATGCCCGCTATCAGGCTGATCCAAACTCAGTTGATCAAGAATGGCAAAGTTTTTTTGCTGCCCTCAATGATGACCAGCACGCCGTCAAGAAAAGTGCGGAAGGCGCCTCGTGGCAACGCAAGAATTGGCCCATCGCTGCGAATGGCGAATTGATTTCAGCCCTTGATGGCAATTGGGGCGTCATCGAAAAAGTTGTCGGTGACAAATTAAAAGGTAAAGCGGAGGCCAAAGGGGTTGCCGTTTCCAATGCCGATCTTCAGCAAGCAACGCGAGACAGCGTGCGGGCTTTGATGATGATCCGCGCCTATCGGATGCGCGGCCATCTTTATGCTGATCTTGATCCGTTAAAAATTGGACCGGCTAAAGACGCGTCCGAATTGCATCCGTCTTCTTTCGGATTCACAGAAGCGGATTGGGATCGTAAAATTTTCATCGATCATGTGATGGGTCTGGAATATGCGACCATCCGTGAAATGCAAGCCATCTTGCGCCGCACCTATTGCGCGACGTTGGGTTGGGAATTCATGCATATTTCAAATCCTGCTGAAAAAGCGTGGATCCAAGAACGGATCGAAGGGCAGGATAAAGAAGTCGCCTTCACCAAAGAAGGGCGCAAGGCTATTTTGAATAAATTGATTGAGGCGGAAGGCTTCGAAAAATTTATCGATGTGAAATATACCGGCACCAAGCGTTTTGGCTTGGATGGCGGCGAATCCATGGTGCCAGCTCTTGAGCAGATCATCAAACGTGGTGGCGCTTTAGGTGTGACAGAAATTGTGTTGGGGATGGCTCATCGGGGCCGTCTGAATGTGTTATCGCAAGTGATGGGCAAACCGCATCGCGCGATCTTCCATGAATTTAAGGGTGGGTCTTATGCGCCAGAAGATGTCGAGGGATCAGGCGATGTCAAATATCATTTGGGGGCCTCTTCCGATCGGGTGTTTGATGGCAATACGGTGCATTTGTCTCTGACAGCCAATCCGTCGCATCTTGAAATTGTTGATCCGGTGGTGTTGGGCAAAGTGCGCGCCAAGCAAGACCAGCATAATGACCAAGGCGAGCGCTCTAAAGTCATGCCCTTGCTCATTCATGGAGATGCGGCCTTTGCGGGGCAGGGTGTTGTTGCTGAATGTTTGGGTCTGTCGGGCTTGAAAGGGCACCGGACGGGCGGATCGATTCATTTTATCATCAACAACCAAATCGGCTTTACGACCTATCCGCGCTACTCGCGTTCATCGCCTTATCCGTCTGATGTGGCGAAGATGATCGAAGCGCCGATTTTCCATTGCAATGGCGACGATCCTGAATCGGTTGTGTTTGCCGCCAAAGTGGCGACGGAATTCCGGCAACGTTTTCATAAGCCGGTTGTCATCGATATGTTTTGCTATCGTCGCTTCGGCCATAATGAAGGGGATGAACCCTCTTTCACGCAACCCTTAATGTATAAAATCATTCGTTCGCATAAATCGACGCTTGAACTTTACAGCGAGCGCTTGATTGCCGAACAGGTTGTCTCAGCGGATGACGTTGAAAAAATGAAGGCCGATTGGCGTCAACGGCTCGAAACAGAATATGAAGCGGGTCAAGTCTATAAGCCCAATAAAGCGGATTGGTTGGATGGGCGTTGGGCTGGTTTGAAATCGGCTTCAGACAGTCAAGATGATGCGCGGCGCGGCCAGACGGCGGTGGCTCACGATCTGTTGAAAGAGATTGGCCATAAACTGACCGACTATCCTTCAACGCTCACTTTGCATCGGACCATTCAGCGCTTTCTCGATAATCGCCGCAAGGCTATCGAAACGGGCGAAGGCATTGATTGGGCCACAGCGGAAGCATTGGCGTTCGGATCTTTGTTGGTGGAAGGGCATCGCGTGCGCTTGTCCGGTCAAGATTGCGAGCGCGGCACGTTCTCGCAACGTCATTCCGTCCTGACCGATCAGGAAAATGAAGCGCGCTTCAAGCCGTTAAATCACATTCGCCCCGGCAATCAGGCCAAATATGAAGTCATCAATTCGATGCTCTCCGAAGAAGCCGTGTTGGGATTTGAATATGGCTATTCCTTGAGCGAGCCGAATGCCCTAACATTGTGGGAAGGGCAGTTTGGTGATTTTGCCAATGGCGCGCAGGTTGTGTTTGACCAATTCATCTCGTCGGGTGAACGTAAATGGCTGCGTATGTCCGGGTTGGTCTGCTTGTTGCCGCATGGCTATGAAGGACAAGGCCCTGAACATTCTTCAGCCCGCCTTGAGCGCTTTTTGCAGATGTGTGCGGAAGACAATATGCAAGTGGCCAATTGCACCACGCCCTCCAATTATTTTCATATTCTGCGCCGGCAACTTAAGCGTGAGTTCCGCAAACCATTGATCTTGATGACACCGAAGTCACTGTTGCGTCATAAGCGCGCTATATCGCGCCTTGATGAGATGTCGGGTCAATCAACCTTCCATCGGATTTTGTGGGATGATGCGCAAATTCTAAAGGGCGAGAAAATCAAACTGGTGAAAGACACCAAGATTCGCCGCGTCGTTTTGTGCACGGGTAAGGTCTATTATGATCTTTATGAAGATCGTGAAAAACGCGGCATTGATGATGTCTATTTGTTGCGTGTGGAACAACTTTATCCGTTCCCCGTTAAGGCCCTGGTGACCGAGCTATCCCGGTTCCCCAATGCCGATATTGTGTGGTGTCAGGAAGAGCCCAAAAATATGGGATCATGGACATTTGTGGAGCCTTATCTGGAATGGGTGCTCTCCCATGCTGGCAGTAAGGTGAAACGCGCACGCTATTGCGGGCGTCCGGCCTCTGCGGCCACCGCCACAGGTTTGATGTCGCGTCATTTGGCGCAGTTGCAAGCATTCCTTGATGAGGCCTTTGCCGCTTAACACATGACCCTTTCATAAGCAGAACGGCGTGTGGCGCCGTTTCCCTGTTAACTCGATCTGGAAGAAACCAACATGGCAACAGAAATTCGCGTTCCGACCTTGGGTGAGTCGGTTTCAGAAGCAACGATTGGAAAATGGTTCAAAAAAGTCGGTGATGCCGTGAAAGCGGACGAGCCTTTGCTGGAGCTTGAAACCGATAAAGTGACCCTTGAAGTCAATGCACCGGCAGCCGGTGTGTTGAGCGAAATCGTTGCCAAAGATGGCGACACGGTGGGCGTTGGTGCTTTGCTGGGCAATATTGCAGCAGGCGGTGCTGGCGCAGCGACCGCGGCACCTGCTAAGGCTGCTGCAGCGCCGGCGCCTGTTGCTGCCGCCGCCGCGCCTGTTGCTGCTGCTCACGGGCCTGCAGTGAATCGTCTGGCTGCCGAGAGTGGTGTCAATCCGGCTTCGGTCGCGGCGTCTGGCAAAGATGGACGTGTCACCAAAGGGGATATGTTGGCAGCGATTGCGGTTGGTCCGGCGGCTGCGCCTGCTGCGGTTTCAGCACCGCGTGCACCCTCCGCGGCTGATGATGCGAGCCGTGAAGAACGCGTGAAAATGACCAAATTGCGTCAGACCATCGCGCGTCGTTTGAAAGAAGCACAAAATACTGCGGCCATGCTCACCACCTTTAACGAAGTGGATATGACGGAAGTCATGGCATTGCGTAATCGCTATAAAGATGTGTTTGAGAAAAAGCACGGCAACAAGCTGGGCTTCATGGGATTCTTTGTGAAAGCCTGTGTGCAGGCGTTGAAAGATTTGCCCGCCGTTAATGCTGAAATTGATGGCACCGATTTGGTTTACAAAAACTATTATCATATTGGTATTGCCGTTGGTACAGATAAGGGGCTTGTGGTGCCTGTCGTGCGTGAAGCCGACCAGCTTTCGATCTCGGGCGTTGAACGCACCATCGCTGATTTTGGCAAACGTGCGCGCGATGGCGCGTTGAAAATCGAAGAGATGCAGGGCGGAACCTTTACGATCACCAATGGTGGTATTTATGGCTCTTTGATGTCGACCCCGATTTTGAATGCACCGCAATCAGGCATTCTTGGCATGCATAAAATCCAAGATCGGCCGATGGTCGTGGGCGGCAAAATCGAAATCCGTCCGATGATGTATTTGGCTTTGTCTTATGATCACCGCATTGTGGATGGTAAAGAAGCCGTCACCTTCCTTGTGCGTGTCAAGGAAGCGCTGGAGGATCCGGCACGTCTTGTTCTTGATCTGTGAGTGGAGTCTCGCTCATGACAAAATCCTCTGAACGTGCGGTTGCCATTGTTACGGGCGGCAGTCGCGGGATTGGTCGCGCCTGCGCCCGCATTTTAGCGGCGCGTGGTTTGGCGGTTGTTGTCAATTATGTGTCGGATCAGAAAGCGGCGGATCATGTCGTTTCCGATATTATCGCAGCGGGCGGCCATGCTGTGGCGGTCAAAGGCGATGTCGGGGTTGAAGCCGATGTGATGGCGATGTTTAAAGCAGCGGATCATTTGGGTCGCTTATCTGTTCTGATCAACAATGCGGGCGTGGTTGATGCAGTGGCACGGGTCGATGAGATGAGCGTTGAACGTCTCACCCGCATGATGAGCATCAATATTATTGGCACCATTATTCCTTCGCGTGAGGCTGTGCGACGCATGTCGACCAAACATGGCGGCCAAGGCGGGGCGATTGTCAATCTGTCCTCAGCAGCAGCCAAGCTCGGCTCACCGGGCATGTATGTTGACTATGCGGCGGCCAAGGGCGCGATTGATACATTCACGCTTGGATTAGCGCGCGAAGTCGCAGCGGAAGGCATTCGGGTCAATGCTGTGCGACCGGGTTTGATTGATACCGATATTCATGCGAGCGGCGGTGTCCCGGATCGGATTGAGCAATTGCGTCATCAGATCCCGATGAAGCGGGAGGGCAGCGCTGAGGAAGTCGCACAGGCTGTTTGCTGGTTGGCTTCGGATGAGGCCTCTTATGCGACAGGGGCAGTGCTGGATGTCACGGGTGGCCGGTAAGGGCTGCATCGAGTGAAAGTGGAAGGATAAGCAAATGTCTTATGATCTGATCGTCATCGGCACGGGACCGGGTGGATATGTCTGTGCGATCCGGGCGGCACAATTGGGCTTGAAAACAGCTGTGGTTGAAAAACGGGCAACCCATGGGGGCACTTGTTTGAATGTCGGATGTATTCCGTCAAAAGCCCTGTTGCATGCCTCTGATTTGTTCGAAGAGGCCGGCCATGATTTTGCAGCGATGGGGATTGGGGTCAGTAAGCCCAAACTCGATCTCAAGGCCATGATGGGCCACAAACAAGAGGTCGTGGATGCCAATGTGCAAGGCGTTGCGTTTCTTTTGAAGAAAAACAAAGTTGACGCTTTTATTGGTCAAGGCACGATTGAAGCAGCAGGACGGGTTAAGGTTACCGCAGCGGATGGCAGCGCACAGGTTCTGGAGAGTAAAGCCATTGTGATTGCCACGGGCTCGGATGTGGCAAGCCCTCCCGGTGTTCAGGTGCAATTTGATGAAAAGGTCATTGTGTCTTCAACCGGCGCTTTGGCATTGGACAAAGTGCCCGGCAAGATGATTGTGATTGGCGCCGGTGTGATCGGTCTTGAATTGGGTTCGGTCTGGCGCCGCTTGGGTGCTGAGGTCGTGGTGATCGAATATCTTGACCGTATTCTGCCCGGTATGGATGGGGAGGTAGCGAAGGCCTTCCAACGTCTGTTGGAAAAACAGGGCGTGCAATTCCATCTCTCCAGTAAGGTTACAGCGGTTGAAGGTGGCAAGGCAGGCGGCACGGTGAGTTATGAGCCGGTCGCTGGGGGCGATTCGACCAAGTTGAAAGCCGATGTGGTTTTGGTGGCGACAGGACGCCGCCCTTACACTGAGGGTCTGGGTCTGGAAGCCGCAGGAGTGGTGATGGATCGTGGCCGCGTGGTGATTGATCATCATTTCCAAACCAATGTGGCGGGCATTTTTGCCATTGGGGATGTGGTGCGTGGACCGATGTTGGCGCATAAGGCAGAGGATGAAGGGATTGCCGTGGCTGAATTATTGGCCGGCAAAGCGGGTCATGTGAATTATGATGTCATCCCGGGTGTGGTTTACACGGCACCGGAAGTCGCCTCGGTCGGCAAAACCGAAGAAGAGCTGAAAGCGGCTGGGATTGCGTATAAGGTTGGCAAATTCAATTTCACCGCCAATGGACGTGCGCGTGCCATGCGCAAGACCGATGGCTTTGCCAAAGTCTTGGCTTGTGCCACGACGGATCGTGTCTTGGGATGTCATATCATTGCCGCTGGTGCGGGTGAGATGATCCATGAAGTCGCTGTCTTGATGGAATTTGGTGGCTCGTCGGAAGATTTGGCCCGGACCTGCCATGCGCATCCAACGATGTCGGAAGCGGTCAAGGAAGCGGCCATGGCGGTCGAAAAGCGCGCCATCCATATGTAAGATCAACCGCTGTGATGCGGGGTGATCGGAAAAGGTCGGCTTGTCCGGCCTTTTTGACGTTTAAGGGCTTGTCAGCGGCCAGCGTCTTGTGAGACAGGCAGCTATGCTGCGAAAACTTTTCAAACCGATCTGGATCTGTCTGGCACTGCTCTTTTTGCTGGAAGCGTGGCTGTGGGATTTATTTGTTCCCCCGATCCGCACCCTGATTGAGCGGATCGGTTGGTTGTCGCTCAAACAGCGTTTGGCTTTATGGCTCGCTTCTTTACCGCGCTGGTTGATCCTGTTTATTTTTGTTTTACCCGATACGGTGCTGTTGCCGGTTAAGATTGGCGGCTTGTGGCTTGCCGCACAAGGCCATGTCATCGTCGGAACCACTGTGTTTGTGATTGCTAAAACCTGTTCGCTCGGTGCGACTGTGTTGTTGTTTGAGCTGTGCCGGGATCGCTTGTTGGAACTCGGCTGGTTTCGTTGGCTCTATGACAAAATTGAAGCGATGCGGTTCTGGGCGCATCAGCAAACCGAACCGATCAAGGCACAGATCAAAGAGACTATGGATAGGTTAAAGCGCCAGCTTGCCCCGACGAAATCGCATGTGCTGCGTCTAGCAGAACGATTGCGTGAGCATATGCAACGCAAACGCGGACAGGACGGCAGATAATCTTGCCGGATGCAGATGATCGGGCTAGGGTCCGCTGAGCTGCGTTTTAAAAATAATCTTGAGGGAAGGACCACATATGGGTGCGGTGACGCCACTTCTTCATCCTGATCGGATTTTTCCGGCCGATGCGACAACACGATCCATCGCCCGCCGACTTTATGACAGTATCAAGGATTTGCCGATTGTTTCACCGCATGGTCATACGGATCCGCGTTGGTATGCGGAGAATAAGCCTTTCGCTGATCCGGCGAGTCTGATGGTAGTGCCCGATCATTATATTTTTCGGATGCTCTATAGTCAGGGTCTATCTTTGGAATCACTGGGGATCAAACGCTTAGATGGCGGCGCTATCGAAACTGATGCCCGGACGATTTGGCGGCGCTTCGCGGATCACTATCATTTGTTTCGTGGCACACCAACGCGTA
>CAWUMW010000103.1:0-7985 GCA_963923415.1 uncultured Hyphomicrobiales bacterium
GCGGACAGGCTGTTTGTTTGCTAATCGCTGCGCGCTTGTGACGCCCGCCTGCCAGACTGTGACACCGCCTTTGTTGGAAATCGAGCCCGGACATTTCACAGCCTGCCTGCATCATACGCCGATCGAAGGACAAGGGAGGCAGGCGTCATGATGGTCTATGTTTTCAACCGGATTGCTTTGATGATCCCGACATTGTTGGGCATTGCCTTAATCACTTTTGTTATGATCCGCATTTTGCCGGGCGATGTGGTTGAGTTGAAAATGCGTTCAGACGGGGGGCGGGTGACGCAGCAGCAAATTGATGATGAGCGCGCGCGCTTGGGTCTTAATCGCCCTTTGCCGGAGCAGTTTTTAAGTTGGATGAAAGGGATTGTCACATTGGATTTCGGCCAGTCGATGTGGACCGGTCGGCCCGTTTCACAAGAAATCGGTGAGCGGATTGGCCTCTCGATTCAAGTTGCCGTTATGGCGGCTGTGATCGCTTTACTCATTGCGGTGCCACTTGGGACAATCTCCGCTTTATTCAGAGATAGCCTGATCGATTATGCGTTCAGAATCGTCACAATTGCGGGTTTGGCCGTGCCCTCTTTCTGGCTGGGCATGATTATTATTTTAGTCTTGCTAACCTTTTTCCGGTGGTCACCGCCTGTCACCTATGTGTCGATTTTTGAGGATCCGGTTAAAAATCTATCGCAACTTATTTGGCCTTCCTTGGCTGTGGGCTATCGGTATGCCGCAGTCGTCGCTCGCATGATCCGCTCCTCAATTATCGAGGTGATGCAGGAAGATTATATCCGCACGGCGCGGGCCAAAGGTGTTGCTGAATTTTCTGTGGTGTTCAAACATGCCATGCGCAATGCCTTGCTGCCTGCTGTGACACTGATTGGTCTTGAATTCGCTTTTTTGATTGGCGGCTTGGTTGTAACCGAACAGGTGTTTAACCTTAATGGAATTGGGCGTTTGTTTGTTGATGCCGTCATTCGGCATGATTTTATCTTAATTCAAACACTCGTCTTTTTAATGGCCATTATTTTTGTCTCCGTAAATTTGATCGTTGATTTGATTTACGGTGTGCTTGATCCGCGCACGCGCTTGTGAAAGGGGGGAGCATGTCAGCCTATCGCGCCGCGATCAAAAATGCTCTATCCTTCTGCAAGGCACAGCCTTTGGGTGCTCTTGGCTTCATTGTAATTGCTGTGATGGCAGGTTGTGCTATCTTTGCAGATTATGTGACATTTTATAATCCAGAGGCTGTCGATTTCGCGGCTATGTTAAGTGGTCCTTCTGCTGATCATTTGTTTGGCACGGATAGTTTTGGGCGTGATATTTTTACCCGTATTATTTACGGGGCGCGCACGGCTCTCACCATTGGTTTGTTGTCATCGCTGATTGGCTGTCATATTGGGGCTGTGATTGGGATTATCTCGGCCTATCATGGCGGCATGGTTGATTTGTTGTTGCAACGCTTGATCGATATTATTTTATCTTTTCCCATTGTGGTATTAGCCCTTGTTGTTGTGGCTGTCATGGGTAAAACCATGGTTTTGGGGATTGATCTTAATTTAGTCTTTGCCATTGCCGTTCCGGTTATCCCGCGCTCTTGCCGTGTGATGAGGGCGGCCACTTTAGCCATTCGCACCCAGCCTTATGTCGATGCGGCCCGCGCGGGTGGATATTCAACCCTGCATATTCTGTTGCGCTATATCGCACCCAATGTCCTCGCGCCGTTTTTTGTTTTGGTGACGGCCTATATTGCTCAAGCAATTTTGCTTGAAGCGTCATTGTCCTTTTTAGGGCTTGGCGTGTCAGAGCCCAAACCGGCTTGGGGCCTGATGTTAGCGGGCGACAGCGCTAATTTTTATAATGAGGCGCCGTGGATGATTTTATTTCCGGGTCTGGCCATTTCACTGTCTGTCTTTGCCTTCAATTTGTTTGGCGACAGTTTACGCGATTGGTTTGACCCCAAATACAGAAACTAAACATAGCAAGGTGAGGATCCTATCATGACACAGACTGATATCACCCCGACCCAAACGGGTTTGACCCGACGCACTGCCCTTTTGATGCCCGCTTTGGTGTTGGGCGGGCAGGTATTTGCACAAGGCAGTTCATCATCCGCAAAACCGCAACGAGGCGGGATTTTGTCTTATGCGGTCACAGCCGAGCCCCCTACTTATGACTTGCATCAAACGGCAACATTTGCCGTGATGCATCGTCTTGCGCCTCATTATTCAACCTTGCTGGCTTATGAGCCGGGCAATTATCCGAATATTATTGGGGATCTCGCTCAAAGCTGGATAATTAGTCCCGATCAGCTGACTTATACATTCAAGCTGCATCCCAATGTTAAATTTCATGATGGCACAGCCTTAACATCAGAAGATGTGCGCGTGTCTTATGAGCGGTTGCGTAATCCTCCCAAAGGGGTGTCGTCTTTTCGGCAGCCGTCATTCAGTCAGATCAAAAGCATTGAGGCGCCTGATCCTACAACCATTATTTTCCGCATGTCCAAGGTCGATGCCTCGATCATGGATACTTTTGCCTCGCCGTGGAATTCGATTTTCAGTGCAGAAAAATTAAAGCAAGATCCAAACTATCCTGTGAAAACGGTGATGGGATCGGGGCCGTTTAAATTTGTCGAGCATGTTGCGGGATCGCATTGGGTTGGCGAGCGCTTTTCTGATTATTTTAAGGCTGGCAAACCCTATCTTGATGGATTTAGAGCGATCACTATGACACCGTCCGCTATGGTCAATGCGATGGCTGGTAAGCAGATCATGGCTGAATTTCGTGGTTTCACACCCAATGAGCGTGATCGCATTGTTAAAGCTTTGGGCGCGGATGCGCAGACCCATGAAAGTCCATGGATGCTGCATATGTTGCTTAATTTCAATTGTGAAAAGAAACCCTTTGATGATCCCAGAGTGCGTCGCGCTGTCTCTTTGGCCTTGGACCGGTGGGGCGGGTCAGCCAATTTAAGTAAAGTCTCGCAATTGGGGTCTATCGGCGGGCTGGTGCGCCCAGGTTCAAAATGGGCGGCAAGCGAAGCGGAAATGGTGCAATGGCCCGGCTATGGTCGGGACATGGCAGCCAATCGTGCAGAAGCGCGGCGCTTGTTGAAAGAGGCAGGTTATGAAAATCTGTCCTTTACCATCATCAATCGCAATCAGCAGCCCTATATCACAGCGGGTGTCTTTATTATTGATCAGTTGCGACAGATCGGTGTTAAAGTCGAAGACAAGCAGGTGGAAATTTCATCTTGGTATTCGGCGCAAACCTCCGGCAATTTTGAAGCTTTGTTGGATAGTTTCACACAATTTAGTGATGACCCCACCAATGTGTTGGTTAAATATATTTCAACGGATCGCGCGCCTGATGTCGCCATCCAGAGGGCCATTGATCGGCAATTGGATACGCTGTTTGATAAACAAGCAGAAACAGTGGATCCGGTTGAGCGCAAAAAACTGGTACGGCAGTTTGAAACGCGCTTGTTGGATCAAGCCTATGCGATTCCGATTTTGTGGTGGCAACGTATTGTCGTGATGGAACAGCGGGTGCAAGGCTGGACCATGTCACCCACCCATATGATCTATCAGGATTTGTCTGATATCTGGCTCAAATAAAGCCGTGCACAGCATGAACGCGCTTGCTTGCAGTGCATAGAGGCTGCGGGCGCTTTTCTTAAGATCAGACGTCGCTTCGTTAAAGCGGCGTTTATAAAACAGATGCAGCACTAAGCGATGTAATGAGGCGCATGATGATCCCCAAACCCCAAGATGGTCCACTCTCAGGCGTGCGCGTGCTCGATATGGCGACCATGATTGCTGCGCCCTTAGCGGCATCCATTTTGGGTGATTATGGCGCAGAGGTGGTTAAAATCGAACTCCCCGGGCGTGGCGATACGGGGCGCAAGATGGGCGCACAAAAAAATGGTATCGGGCTTTATTGGCGGAGCTTGGGGCGGAATAAATCAACGGTGGCTTTGGATCTTCACCAAAAGGATGCGCAGGATCTTGTAAAAAAGTGGATCTGCCAATTTGATGTGTTGATTGAAAATTTCCGACCCGGAACATTGGATCGCTATAATCTCGGTGTTGAGGCGTTGCGCCGTATCCATCCCAAGCTGGTGGTGCTGCAAGTTACCGCCTTTGGTCAAACGGGCCCCTATCGGGAGCGGCATGGATTTGGCACTTTGGCTGAAACCATGAGTGGGGTGTCCTCGGTGCTGGTTAAAGACATTCGAGGCTTTTCGAATGAGCGTCCGGCTTTAACCTCGTTTCCACTGGGCGATGTCACCGCGGGCTTGGTTGGGGTTAACGGCATTTTGGCAGCCCTTTATCGCGCGCAAAAGACAGGTCAGGGCGAGGTGATTGATCTTGCGATTTATGAAGCACTGCTGAAATTCATGGAGTTGGAAATTATCAGTTATGATGCTGAAACACCGCCCGTTGTCTCGACCCAACGCAAGCCCGATAGCGCGCCGCGCGGTGTCTACCAATGTTGTGATGGTCATTGGATTGCCATTTCAGCCAGTACGCAGCCTGTGGCGGCGCGGTTTTTGAAATTGTTGGGTGGCGATGCATTGGTCTCTGATCCTCGCTTTTTGAATAATGAATTGCGCGTTGCGCATGTCGAAGCGCTCGACCAATTGATTGACCACTGGTGTGGGCGCTTACCGGCAGAGGAGGCGACGCGTCTTTTGAGTGAGGCGGGTTGTGCGGTGGGGCCTGTAGAAACGGTGGCGAGCTTGTTGACCAATCCGCAAGTCGTAGCCCGCCAATCAATCCTTGATGTGCCCGATGAGGCGTTGGGCAATTTGCATATGACCAATGTTATTCCGCGCTTTGAAAGTTTTCCGCCCCAGTTGCCTGTGCCCGGTGCGGTCGAGATCGGCGCGCATACGGTCGCTTTACTTCAACGTGATTTGAATTTGTCTGATGCGGAGATCACGTCTTTGCAAGCGCGCGGGATTATTGGGTGAGGCTTTATCCCGTATCTTTATAAAACAGTGAGACCATAGGAAGATCACATGACAGAGCAGACTGGATCCGCCCATAATGAGGGGCTGTTTTTTGAAGATTTTGACGTGGGCCGGATTTATGCGCATCGCATGGGCCGGACGATGATCGATGCTGATAATGCGTGGTTTACTTTGATCGCATTGGGGATCAATCAGGTGCATTTCAATGATTTTTACTCGGCGCAAACCCCGTTTAAAAAACCGATCATAGCAAGCCCCTTTACCTTGGCGGTTGTCACGGGTTTGTCGGCTGCTGAATTTGGCCAAAACACGATGGCCAATCTTGGCTGGAACGAGGTCAAATTACCCCATCCGGTTTTTGTGGGCGATACGCTTTACGCGCGCAGCAAAGTGATCAGTAAACGTGAAAGCGCGAGCCGGCCTTATGCTGGCATTGTGTCGCTTGAAACCGAAGGTTTTAATCAAGACGGCAAGATCGTTATAACGTTCAGCCGTAATTTAATGGCCTATAAGCGAGGGCATGCGCCAAGTGCTGTCATGCCGCACCCTGTTGATTCAAAATTGGGCGCGTGATGGGCATGATGATCGCAATTTCTGAGGCTGATCACTTGGTGCGCGCGGCCTTAGAGCGGGTTGGCTATACGCCGGAGGAGGCCGGGATCATTGCTGATCATGTGATGGGATGTGAATTGCGCGGCGTGTCCTTTGGGGGCCTGTCGCGCGCTATTTCATTGATCGAGCGCCAGCGTCTCAGTCCCCGGCGTCCCACCGTGGTCACGCGCGAAACAGCCGTTTCGGCTTTGATCGATGGACAGGATCAAAACGGCTATTTGGTGGCCTATCAGGCGATGGCATTGGCTCTTGATAAAGCCGATGCGGTGGGGCTGGCTTTGGTGGGTGCTTTTAATACATGGTATAGTGGCATGTATGCCCATTATCTTGAGATTGCTGCGCGGCGAGGCTTGATTGCGATGGTGATGGGCAGTTCGGCCCCGCGGGTCGCACCGCATGGATCCAATGAAGGGCGTTTTGGGACGAATCCTATAGGCTTTGGTTTTCCCGCCGATGGCCATCCTATTATTTTAGATTTGGGTACGTCGATCACCCCCATTGCTGAATTGGTGCTGGCGCAACGACTTGGACAGGCTTTGCCGCCCGATCAGGCCTTTGATGCACAGGGACAGGAAACAACCGATCCCATGGCGGCCTTGGCGGGCGCTATTCGTGTCTGGGGCGGCCATAAGGGCAGTGGCTTGGCACTTGTGGTGCAGATGATGGGGATTTTAATGGGTGGCGGTGCCATGCCAGCCGATTATAAAGACTGCGGCTTCGTGTTTTTGGCTGTCAAACCGGATCTGTTTATGGATCTGTCGGAATTTAAAAGCCGCATCGAGGCCTATGCCAATCAGGTTCGCTCCGCTCGTCCGATTGATCCCAACGCGCCTGTGCGCATGCCCTTTGATCGCTCCGTCCAAGTCCGCCAAAAAATTCTGGAACGCGGAACTTTGGATGTTGCGGACACGATCCTTGAGACTTTGCGTCAGATTGCGCAAACAGGCTAATCAAGCCCGCCTTCTGAGCTGTTTTAATGGTTGGCGGGCGTAAGGATCATCGCGGCTGCTTTTTCGGCAACCATCAATGTGGCGGCTAAGGTATTGGCAGAGGGAACTTGCGGCATAACTGAGGCATCAATCACGCGTAAGCCTTCTAATCCGATCACCGACAGGGTTTCATCAACCACAGCCTGCGGATCTGTAGCGACCCCCATCCGGCAGGTGCCCACCATATGATAGGCTGTGCCGCCGCGCTCTTTCGCATAGGCTAACCACTCTGCATCGGTTTGCACATCGGCGCCGGGTAAAAATTCTTCAACAAAATAAGGTTTCAGTGCTTCTGTTTGGAGGAGCCGCCGCGCCAGTTTTAATGCCGCAACGATCACGCGTTGATCGCGCGGATCTTGTAAATAATTAGGCTGAATAGCGGGGAGGGCGTGAGGATCAGCACTGGTGATAGAGACTGTTCCGTGGCTTTCGGGCCGTTGCTGGCGCGCGCCGCAGGTCATCGCGGGAAAATCATCAAGCTGATAGGTTTTACCCGGCTTGTAACTGGCTGGCGTAAACAGAATTTGAATATCGCCGCGGTTTAAATCAGGATTTGATTTCCAAAAGACATGCACCAGCGAGGGGCTGAGTGCAATGATGCTCGGCAGGCCGACCAGCCAGCGCGCAATTTCAAGTCCAAGCCGCCAGCCTTTGGTGCGTTCATTGATGGTGACGGTGTTTTTGACACGGGCTGCAATGCGGACGGTGTAATGATCTCTTAAATTCTTTCCAACGCCTGTGAGGGGATGGAGAGGGGTGATCCCATGCGCCTGTAATAAAGCCGGATCGCCAATGCCGGAAAGCTGCAATAATTTGGGTGAATTGAGCGTACCCGCACAGATCAGCACTTCACGCCGCGCCATGACGCTGCGCTGTTCGCCATCATGCAGATAGGATACGCCGATTGCGCGTCGCCCCTCAATGATTAAAGAAACCGCTTCGGCCCCGATCCGTAAAATCACATTGCCGCGTTCAATCGCCGGATATAAAAACGCATGCGCGGTGCTGACCCGATGACCCTTTTCAATATAGCGTTGAAAATATCCCGCTCCATCATGGTGTTCGCCATTGTAATCTGGATTGCGCGGAATACCGAATTCATGGGTGCCGGAGATGAAGGCTTCGCAAAGCGTGCTTTTCCAATCGGGATTGGTAATGGGCAATTCACCGCTGCGGCCCCGAAAGCGGTCATCCGCTTCTCCGATCCGCCGTTCGGATCGTTTGAAAAAGGGCAACACATCTTCATAAGACCAGCCTTTGACACCTGTCAGCGCCCAGTCGTTGAAATCATCCGCTTGTCCCCGGCTATAAACCAATCCATTGATCGAACTTGATCCTCCCACCAACCGCCCTTGCGGCAATGCAATTTCACGATGATGGGTGGCTTCAGAGGGAAGGCTTTT
>CAWUMW010000104.1:0-7978 GCA_963923415.1 uncultured Hyphomicrobiales bacterium
TTTCTTCGCCATTTGCTTGGGCGAAAGGATCAGGGGGCAGTGGGGTGATCCTGAAATTGCGGGTCTGTTTTGAGTTTGATCCGGTGTGGCCCGCTTATTGTGATGCCGCGGAAGGTTTCAAAAGTTCGGGATTGCGTGTTGATAAGTCGGTCGGGACGCTTTTCTCTTTTCGTCTGCTGGAGGTCAATCCGGTAGAGTGGCGGGCGATTCTGCCTCGCCGGACTGATGCACATCAAATGGACCACTCTAAAAGCTGTTTTGAACGTGATGATGAACCGTAACACGGGTGGATGAGGAAAAAGACGTGAAGGCACGAGAGGGATTGGCGGCTTGCCGCTTAATCAGGAAGGATGAGAGAGAATGTCAGGAAGTGTGAACAAAGTGATCCTTGTTGGAAATGTTGGGCGGGATCCTGAAGTGCGTCGATTGAATTCGGGCGAGCCGGTGGCCAGTTTTTCGGTGGCAACTTCGGAGACGTGGCGTGATAAGGCGTCAGGGGAGCGGCGCGAGCGCACGGAATGGCACAATATTGTCATCTTCAATGAAAATTTGGCCAAGATTGCCGAACAATATATCAAAAAAGGCTCCAAAATTTACCTCGAAGGGCAGCTACAGACCCGCAAATATACTGACAAAAACGGTCAGGAGCGCCAGACCACTGAGGTGGTGTTGCAACGCTATCGCGGCGAATTGACCTTGCTTGATAGTCGGGGTGGCGGCGGCGGCGGATCCTCGGGCGGTGATTATAGTTCGGATGGGGGATCGGTGGGGTATAGCGGCGGCGGTGCCAGTGGTGGCATGAGCGGCGGCGTTTCCCGTGCGCCAGCAGGTCAGGGCGCGGGTCATCTGGATGATGATATTCCGTTCTAGAATTACAGTCTGTGCCCGTTCTTTTCCTGAATAGAAATGAGTTGCGTCATGCTTGAAACCTATGAGTCCGAGGCGATGGCCGCAGCGATTGCTGAATGGGTTGGTGTTGAAAGCCAAACCCATGATGTGGCGGGTGTGAATGCGATGCTGGATCTGATTGCGGCTCAGGCTGCATCGGGTCTCGCGCGCGACCGTCTTGCGGGTCGTAATGGTTTGGGTGATGTACTGATTTTTAGAGCCGGTCCGCGCACAGGCGCCGCCCCACTTGTGGTGCTGAGCCATGTGGATACGGTGCATCCACGCGGGACGTTGGCGGCGGATTTACCCCTGCGGCGGGATGGGGATCGTCTTTATGGTCCTGGCATTTATGACATGAAGGGTGGGGCCTATCTGGCTTTCGCGGCTTTTCAAGCAGCCGCCCGTTCGACGCTGACCAAACGTCCCTTGGTGTTTATTTTTACTCCCGATGAGGAAATTGGCTCTCCAACCACCCGCGCTTTGATCGAGGCTGAAGGGCGGCAGGCTGCGGCTGTTTTAGTAACCGAACCAGCCCGGGATGGCGGCAAGATTGTGACTGCCCGCAAGGGCGTAGGTCGGTTTGATGTGGAGATCGAAGGGCGTCCGGCCCATTCGGGAACCAGCCATGCCAAGGGGCGCAGTGCGATCCGTGAAGCGGCCCATCAAATCTTGACGATTGAACAAATGACGGATTACCAGCGGGGCGTCACCACATCGGTTGGGATGGTGTCGGGTGGGACGGCGGCCAATACGATCCCACAACGGGCGCAGTTTTGTGTGGATTTACGGGTCACGACTGCCGCGGATGGGGAGCATTTTTCTCAGGCCATTTTAGGCTTGCGGGCTCATGACCCGGACGTGCGGGTTACAGTTCGGGGTGACATGAACCGTCCGCCTTATGAAAAAAATGCCGCGGTCACGAAACTATTCACTGAGGTTCAGGGTTTAGCGGCGGAGCTGGGTCTTGATCTCCAAGATGTGCCGATGACCGGCGGGGGGTCGGATGGAAATTTCACCGCCGCTTTGGGCGTGCCCACCTTGGATGGACTTGGCATCGATGGCGATGGGGCGCATACTTTGCAAGAATATGGGCTGGTATCCTCGATCGCCCCGCGCGCAGGTTTGATGCAGCATCTGTTGCAGTCGCTCTAACATCGGTCTGAGCTACGCTGTTGAGCGGATGACGGCGTGCTGACAGGGCACAAATCTCCGCTCCAGAATTGCGTGTGCGGATCAAATAGGGGCGCTTTGTATACGGGCTTCGTGAGCTTTTTTCATGGTTTTGCGGCCACGGGCGCAGCAGGTGTGGCGGCCTGTGCCGGGGTTGAATGGGGCACGAAAAATGAGCCCGTTGCCCCCCTTTTGGGCTGCCTGCGGCAGGGGCGCCATCAATTTATTGCTAACATATTGAATTTAAATAAAAATTTGGCAGTTGATAGTGTGCCTTTCTGTTTCCCCCGGCGGCAGGAATCGGCTAGAAGGGTCCGTTAGTTTTTCTTCAAAAATGGACTTGATATTTTGGTCGACAATAGTGACAAAACGGCGCCCGGCGGTGATCAGCAAGATATTCGCCCGGTTTCCATCACCGATGAGATGAAACGTTCTTATCTCGATTATGCGATGAGCGTGATCGTTTCGCGGGCTTTGCCTGATGTGCGCGATGGTTTGAAGCCGGTGCATCGTCGTATTCTCTATTCGATGAGCGAGAACGGCTACACGCCGGACAAGCCCTATCGCAAATCGGCCCGTGTGGTCGGGGATGTGATCGGTAAATATCACCCGCATGGTGACCAATCCATTTATGATGCTTTGGTGCGGATGGCGCAGAGCTTTTCTATGCGCCTGCCTTTGGTCGATGGACAAGGTAATTTTGGCTCGGTGGATGGAGATCCAGCGGCGGCCATGCGTTATACCGAAGTCAGGCTGGCCAAACCCGCTATGGCTCTGCTGGAAGATCTGGACAAAGACACGGTCAATTTCCAGCCCAATTATGACGGGTCCGAACATGAGCCGCAGGTTTTGCCGGCGCGCTATCCCAATCTTTTGGTAAATGGGGCTGGCGGGATTGCTGTGGGGATGGCCACCAATATTCCGCCGCATAATCTGGGTGAGATTATTGATGCCTGCACGGCCTATATTGCCGATCCTGCTTTGAGCATTGAGGATCTGAATGCCATTGTGCCCGGCCCCGATTTCCCAACTGGGGGACAAATTTTAGGGCGGGCCGGGATTCGCTCAGCCTATCATACCGGACGTGGTTCGGTGATTATGCGCGCACGCGCCACGATTGAGGAAATTCGCAAAGATCGCGAAGCCATTATCGTGACGGAAATTCCTTATCAGGTGAATAAAGCGAGCCTGATTGAAAAAATTGCCGATTTGGTGCGCGAGAAACGGATTGAGGGCATTGCGGATTTGCGCGATGAGTCAGACCGTGATGGAATGCGCATTGTTATTGAGCTGAAGCGCGATGCCGTCGGTGAGGTTGTTCTCAACCAGTTATGGAAATTCACCCCCATGCAATCGACATTCGGTTGCAATATGGTGGCATTGAATGGTGGTCGTCCTGAATTGATGACCATTCTTGATATGATCCGCGCCTTTGTGGATTTCCGCGAAGATGTGGTCAGTCGGCGCACAAAATTCCTGCTCGGCAAGGCGCGGGATCGCGCTCATATTTTGGTGGGGCTTGCGATTGCCGTCGCCAATATTGACGAGATGATCCGCATCATCCGCACATCCCCCGATCCGCAGACAGCGCGCGAGGCGTTGATGGGACGGGATTGGCCGGCGCGGGATATGGCGGCCTTGGTCGCTTTGATCGATGATCCGCGGCATAAGATAACCGCTGATGGAATGGTGCGCCTGTCCGAAATCCAGGCGCGCGCCATCCTTGATTTGCGCTTACAACGCTTGACCGCTTTAGGGCGGGACGAGATTTCAGATGAGCTCAATCAGCTTGCAGCGCAAATTACCGATTACCTCGAAATCTTGTCTTCGCGCACCCGGATTATGGGGATCGTGACGCAAGAATTGGCCGAGGTGAGAGGCGAGCATGCCACGCCGCGGCGGACTGTCATTGTTGATTTTGACTCCGATGTGGATGACGAGGATCTGATCCAACGCGAAGATATGGTGGTGACGGTGTCGCATGCCGGCTATATCAAGCGGGTGCCACTTTCTACGTACAGAGCGCAACGGCGGGGTGGCAAAGGGCGCTCGGGGATGGCAACGCGGGACGAGGATTTTGTTGCTCGTTTGTTTGTTGCCTCTACGCATACACCGGTGCTGTTTTTCTCGTCGCGTGGTCGTGTCTATAAAGAAAAAGTTTGGCGCTTGCCCTTGGCCGCTCCGCAAGCACGCGGCAAGGCTTTAGTGAATATGTTGCCGATCGAAACGGATGAGCGGATCACAACGATTATGCCGCTACCTGAAAATGAGGCGGATTGGGATCGGTTGGATGTGATGTTTGCGACGCGGGATGGATCGGTCCGGCGCAACAAATTATCCGATTTCGTCAATGTGAATAGGGCCGGTAAAATTGCAATGAAGCTGGACGATGGCGACGCGATTGTGGATGTGCAGATTTGCACCGACCGCGATGACGTGTTGCTGACAACGGCTGCAGGACAAGCGATCCGCTTCATGGTTGATGATGTGCGCGTCTTTAAGGGGCGTGATTCAACCGGCGTCCGGGGCATCAATCTCAGCCGTTCTGACCATGTGATTGCCATGGCTATTTTGCGCCATGTCGATGTGACAGCAGAAGAGCGGGCTGCCTATGTGAAACTGCGCCGTGCCGTGAGTGGCGAAGGTCTGCCGGAGGAGGGTGAAACCGTTGATGCGGAAGAGGCCAATCTGCCAGAAACCTCGTTGTCGCCAGAACGCTATGCCGAACTCTCTGCGCAAGAACAGGTGGTGTTGACTCTCTCACAAAACGGTTATGGCAAACGCACACTTGCCTATGAAATGCGGACGACAGGACGCGGGGGCAAAGGCATTGTTGCGATGATTGTGAATGAGCGCAATGGCCCGCTCGTCGCCTCGTTCCCGATTGAGGAGATGGATCAAATCATGCTGGTAACCGATGGTGGTCAGCTGATCCGTTGTCCGGTCAAGGATATCCGTGTTGCGGGACGTAATACCCAAGGGGTGATTGTGTTCAACACAGCCGCGGATGAAAAGGTGGTGAGTGTCGAACGCTTGACAGAAACCGGCGAGGATGCGGACGGGGCAGAGGATACAGACGGTTCAGACGATATGGCTCCCTCCACACCAGAATGAACGCCAAAGTCTTGGATTGAGTGAGGCTCATCATGCGCAGTGTTTTTTATGCAGGCTCGTTTGATCCCGTTACGCTGGGGCATATCGATGTGCTGCGGCAATGTTTCTGTTTAGCGGATCGTGTTGTGGTGGGCATTGGCGTTCATCCGGGCAAAGTGCCGTTATTTAGTGTTGAAGAACGCGCGCAGATGGTGCGGGAGGGAACGGCTGATTTTCTCCAGCACGGCACGAAAACACTCGATGTCGTAACATTTGATGGGTTGGTCATTACTGCGGCGCGTGCGGCTGGTGCATCGGTGATGGTGCGCGGTTTGCGTGATGGCACCGACCTTGATTATGAAATGCAAATGGCGGGCATGAATGCACAGATGGCGCCAGATATCAGCACGGTCTTCGTGCCCGCATCGGTGCCTGTCAGACCGATTACGGCGACTTTGGTTCGTCAAATTGCCAAGATGGGAGGCGATGTCAGCGCTTTTGTTCCTCCGTCGGTTGCGCGCCGTTTAACGGCCCGTTTTGCATCTCCGTCAGCGTCTTGAAATGATGATGGATCGTGTTGTCTTCCAGCGATTGGCAGCATGCCGACGCTGAGTGGGTTTTATTGAAAAAGGAGTTCTAAAATGCTGCGTGCTCTCGCTTATTCGGTCTTAGCCCTTTTGTTGTTTGGGGCTGTGACGACGGTGCAAGCCCAACCTGCCGCCAAAGGCGACAAAGCAAATTTGGTCTATCTCGACACCAAAGATGGCCGGATAACCATTTTATTGCGTCCTGATCTAGCTCCTAAACATGTTAAGCAAATCAAAGAATTGGTGAAGCGTAAATTTTATGACAATATTGTTTTCCATCGGGTGATTGAAGGGTTCATGGCTCAAACGGGCGATCCGACTGGAACTGGCATGGGGGGATCAGATCTGCCCAATCTGCCCGCTGAGTTTTCATCGGTTCCGTTTCGCCGTGGCATCCTCGGTATGGCGCGTGCGCAAGACCCCAATTCTGCCAATTCGCAATTCTTTATCATGTTCGCCGATGCTCCGTCTTTGAACGGGCAATATACGGTGATTGGCGAAGTGGCGGATGGTCTCCCCTTGATCGATAAAATCAAACGCGGCGATCCGACCAATAACGGTAAAGTATACCAACCGGATCGGATTATTTCGATGCGGATGGCTTCCGACAGTCAGTAAAATTAGATTTTAGCAGAAGGTAAATAGCGACAATGAGCACCAGCGAAAGTGAAATTATGGTTCTTGAAACCACGCAAGGATCCGTAAAAATCAAAATGCGTCCTGATCTTGCCCCGCAACATGTGGCACGCATTTCTGAACTAGTGCGGTCCGGTTTTTATGATGGAATTGTGTTTCATCGCGTGATCGAAGGTTTTATGGCCCAAACCGGTTGTCCGCATGGGACGGGCACGGGTGGATCCGGGGTTAAGTTAAAAGCTGAATTTAATACTGAGCCGCATGTGCGCGGAACAGCTTCAATGGCGCGGGCGCAAAATCCTGATTCAGGCGACAGCCAATTTTTTATCTGCTTTGATGATGCGCGCTTTCTTGATCGCCAATATACCGTTTGGGGACAGGTGATCAGCGGCATGGAGAATGTCGATAAAATCAAACGCGGTGAACCCGTGCGCGATCCTGACAAAATTGTCCGCGCTTATATGGAAGAAACTGCTCAGGCGCATCCGGTTGCGGATGAGGGGGATGAGGCAGGATCAGACGAAAAGCCAGCTAAAAAACCTGCCGCTAAAAAAGCACCGGCAAAAGCGAAGACTGGTACAAAAAAAGCGGCCACGAGCAAAAAGAAGTCTTAATAAAAAAGGCCGACTGTATGATCAGATACAGTCGGCCATCTTGAAATAGTACGCGAACTGTAAATTGAATCGACCATTCAAATCACTGAATGGTGATAGGGCTATGCTAAGCACTTGAGCGCAGATGTAAACTCATTTGTCCTAAAAAACAGGACTATGGTAAACAATGTCTTTATAGAAGTGTGAAGTCGGGTGGGCGGGTTTCTTATGGCCCAATTTTCTCATGGTCCTTATGGTCTAAGTTTCTCATGGCTAATGCCGGATCAAAGTTTTGAGACATTCAAGTGCGACCCATAAAATTTTGAACCACCACATTTTGCGTTATCAAATTTGAGCGATAAGAATTGAGCCATGCGACTCGATGCATTTGATTTTGTGATCCCTGAAGAGCGTATTGCCTTGCGGCCCTCCATACCGCGCGAAGAGGCGCGTCTATTGGTTGTTCCAGAACCGATGCCTTCATTGCCAGCCGATGTGTTTCATGATCGGCAGATTGGCGATTTGCCTGATTTTTTCCAAGCTGGTGATTGTCTGGTGGTCAATGATACGCGCGTAATCCCTGCGCAGTTGCGGGCTGTGCGGCGTGGACGTGGGCAGGGTGGACGCATCGATGTCACATTGCATAAACGGGAAAGCGAAGATGTCTGGCTTGCCTTTGCCCGCCCCTTAAAGAAACTGCTGGTAGGCGATTGTCTTGATTTTATCGCGGGCCCCACTGCGAGCGGCGTGTTGGAACTTGAACCCCTGTCTGCAACGCTGCTAGAAAAGCGCGAGGGTGGTGAGATCAGACTGCATTTTTCGCAAAAATCTGCCATGCTTGATAGCGCTTTGCAGCTTTATGGTGCGATGCCCTTGCCTCCTTATATTGCCGCCCGACGTCCGCATGATGATAAGGATCAACACGATTACCAAACTGTGTTTGCGCAGCGCCAAGGCGCTGTTGCGGCTCCAACTGCGGGGCTGCATTTTACCCCCGATTTGCTCGAGCGG
>CAWUMW010000105.1:0-7909 GCA_963923415.1 uncultured Hyphomicrobiales bacterium
TCAGTTGGAAAATACAGCGCGGGTGCGCGTTGTTCGGCGGGATATCGCTCGCATCCGCACTTTGTCCCGCAACAAGCTCGCGCAAGCGAAGCAGGCCTGAGGAGTAACCCATGCCAAAGCGTATTTTGCAGGGTGTTGTCGTCAGCGATAAGCAGGACAAAACCGTGGTGGTGAAGGTGGAACGTCGTTTCACCCATCCTTTGCTGAAAAAGACTGTTCGTCGCACCAAAAACTACCATGCGCATGATGATGCGAATAAGCACAAGGTTGGGGATGCAGTCCGCATCGTCGAATCCGCGCCGATTTCTCGTCTGAAACGCTGGAAAGTACTAGACGAAACAGCTTGATCGGTATAAAAGCGCGCCTTCACGTCCTGTGATGGGGCGCTTGAGTGATATAAGCTTGGGGTCGTAGAGCCCCGTCAGGCGAAGTCCGGCAGGTCGCCACTAACTCTGCCGGAAACCTGTCTGAGACAGAGAAAGGATCAAAGCCATGATCCAGATGCAGACTAATTTGGACGTCGCGGATAATTCCGGCGCACGTCGTGTCATGTGCATCAAGGTGCTTGGTGGCTCCAAGCGTAAGTATGCCGGTGTCGGCGACATTATTGTCGTTTCCATCAAAGAAGCTATTCCGCGTGGCCGTGTGAAAAAGGGCGACGTGATGAAGGCTGTTGTCGTGCGCACAGCCAAAGATATCCAGCGTCCCGATGGATCGGTCATTCGCTTTGACCGCAATGCGGCCGTTCTGATCAACAATCAGAAAGAGCCGGTTGGCACGCGTATTTTTGGACCTGTTCCGCGTGAATTACGTGCCAAAAATCACATGAAAATCATTTCTCTGGCGCCGGAGGTGCTCTGATGGCGGCCAAAATTAAAAAAGGCGATAAAGTCGTCGTTTTGACGGGTCGTGATAAAGGCAAGACCGGTGAGGTCTTCCAAGTCATGCCTAAAGAAACCCGGGCTTTGGTGCGTGGCATTAATCTTGTCAAACGCCACCAGAAGCAAACAGCCTCGCAAGAAGCAGGCATTGTTTCCAAGGAAGCCCCCGTTCATCTTTCCAATATTGCGCTGGTCGATCCCAAAGACGGCAAGCCGACCCGCGTCGGCTTCAAGATTCTTGATGATGGCCGCAAGGTGCGTGTTGCCAAACGTTCGGGAGATCTGATCGATGGCTAAGGCTCAAGAGAAAGCTGGTTATGTGCCGCGTCAGAAGGCGATTTATGCCGATGTGGTGCGCAAAAAACTGATCGAGGAATTCGGCTACAAGAATCCGATGCAGGTTCCGGTGATCGAAAAGATCGTGATCAATATGGGTGTCGGGGAAGCAACCTCAGACACGAAAAAAGTCACGGTTGCCGCCGAGGATTTGGCTTTGATCTCAGGTCAAAAGCCGGTTGTAACGCGGGCTCGTAACGCGATTGCGAGCTTTAAGGTGCGCGAAAATATGCCGATTGGCTGCAAGGTCACTCTGCGCAAGAACAAGATGTATGAGTTCATCGACCGTCTTGTGAATATTGCATTGCCCCGCGTGCGCGACTTCCGTGGATTGAATCCGAAGAGCTTTGATGGTCGTGGTAACTATGCCATGGGGATCAAAGAGCATCTGATTTTCCCTGAAATTAATTATGATAAAGCAGAAAGCGTGTGGGGGATGGACATCATCATCTGCACATCTGCAAAAACCGATGATGAGGCGCGTGCTTTACTGCGTGCCTTTAACTTCCCGTTCCGGCAGTAAGAGCCCCGCTCTTAGACGCGGAAACCAGGAGAGAGAGATGGCGAAGAAAAGCTCAATTGAGAAGAACAAGCGCCGCATGAAGCTGTCGAAGCAATATTCCGGTCGGCGTGAGCGCCTGTTGGCTGTTGCGAATGACGAAAGCAAGTCACAAGAAGAGCGCTTCACCGCGCGTCTTAAACTTGCCGCTTTGCCGCGCAATGCCAATCCGACGCGCGTGCGTCTGCGGTGTGAAGTGAGCGGTCGCCCGCGCGCTGTCTACCGTAAATTGAAAATGTCCCGTATCGCCTTGCGCGAATTGGGCTCGAAGGGCCTCGTTCCGGGCCTCACGAAGTCCAGCTGGTAAGGGAGGGCAGCATTATGAATGATCCAGTCGGTGATATGCTCACCCGTATCCGCAACGCGCAAATGCGTGGCAAATCTAAAGTATCGACCCCCGGTTCGCGTTTGCGGGCTCGTGTTCTCGATGTGTTGGCTTCGGAAGGTTATATCCGTGGCTATACCACCAGTGAATTCGGGAATGGTCGGACAGAATTCGAGATCGAGCTGAAATATTTTGAAGGCCAGCCCGTGATCCGCAAGATCCAGCGCGTCTCCAAGCCCGGTCGTCGGGTTTACACCGCCGTTGATGCTATGCCGCGCGTTGCGAATGGCTTGGGTATCACCATTCTGTCCACGCCCAAAGGGGTCATGGCCGATCATTCGGCACGTGAAAACAATGTGGGTGGCGAAGTCCTTTGCACGGTCTTCTGATCGTCGGGCTTAGCGTATAGGAGAAAACAATGTCGCGTATCGGCAAGAAACCTGTTGCTATCCCCGCGGGCGTTACAGCCACAGTGGATGGGCAGCATATTAAAGTGAAGGGTGCGAAGGGTGAATTATCGTTCACTGCTCCGCAGGATGTCATTGTGACGATGGTCGACGGCTCTATCAAAGTTGATCCGCGCGACCAGTCGAAGCGTTCACGTTCCATGTGGGGCATGTCGCGTTCGCAGGTTGCCAATCTGGTCGAAGGCGTCACCAAAGGTTACGAGAAGCGTCTGGAAATTACCGGCGTTGGTTATCGTGCCGCTGCTCAAGGGCAGGTGCTAAAACTCAACCTCGGCTATTCGCATGATATTGACTATGCCGTTCCGGCTGGCATTACGGTGGTAACACCCAAGCCAACCGAAATCATCGTGTCCGGCATCAATAAGCAGGTGGTTGGTCAGACCGCTGCTGAAATCCGTGAATATCGCGGCCCCGAACCCTATCAGGGTAAGGGTGTGAAATATGCTGGTGAATTTATCTTCCGCAAGGAAGGCAAGAAGAAGTAAGGGGCCGCAGATGGCGAAGAAACTCGAAGGTAACGACCGCCGTAGGGCGCGCGTTCGTCGCGCCATTCTGGCAGTGGCGAATGGACGGCCCCGCTTGTCGGTGTTCCGTTCTTCAAAGCAGATTTATGCGCAAGTCATTGATGATACGAAAGGTGTGACTCTGGCTTCAGCGTCAACCCTTGAGGCATCATTGAAAAGTGGCTTGAAAACAGGCGCTGATAAAGCCGCAGCAACGGCTGTTGGCAAATTGGTTGCTGAACGCGCAAAGGCTGCCGGGGTGTCCAAGGTTGTGTTTGACCGTGGCGCTTATATGTATCATGGCCGCGTGAAGGCGTTGGCCGATGCAGCCCGCGAAGGCGGTCTGGAATTTTAATCCCGCCTTTTGGGGTGTGGATTTTAACGGGATCGCTTCTTGCGAAGCGGTACATTTCTGCATCTTTGTGATGCAGGCCGGCAGTTTCGACTGCCATTTCATCGTCGGTCGGGTTTACCCGTTCGGCCCTGGGATCAAGCGAGCGGGCAGTCCCGCGATTGAGTGAGAGACACCATGGCAAGAGAGCCTCGTGAACGTCAGGATCGTGAAGAGCGCGATTCAGAATTTGTGGATCGTCTGGTCCATATCAACCGTGTTGCTAAAGTCGTGAAGGGTGGCCGTCGTTTCGGCTTTGCTGCCCTCGTGGTTGTTGGCGATCAAAAAGGCCGTGTCGGCTTTGGCCATGGTAAAGCACGTGAAGTGCCTGAAGCCATCCGTAAAGCCACCGATGCTGCTAAGCGGGCTTTAATCCGCGTGCCGCTACGCGAAGGTCGGACCCTGCATCATGACGTCAATGGTCGCCATGGCGCTGGTAAGGTTGTGCTGCGTGCAGCGCCTGCTGGTACAGGCATTATCGCGGGCGGTCCAATGCGCGCTGTGTTTGAATCTCTTGGCATGCATGATGTGGTGGCTAAGTCGCTTGGCTCTTCCAATCCTTACAATCTTGTGCGCGCAACTTTTGATGCGCTTAAGCATGAAGATAGCCCCCGTCAGATTGCGGCTCGCCGTGGTTTGAAGGTCTCCCAGTTGCAAGCGCGCCGGGGTGATGCGGCTGCTGATGGCGCTGAAGCGTAAGGAGCTGGTCCATGAGCAAAGCTGAAAAAACAGTGACCGTTGAGCAGATCGGAAGCCCGATCCGCCGTATCGGTAAACAGCGCCAGACTCTGATCGGTCTTGGCCTGAATAAGATTCGTCGTCGTTCCGTCCTGCCCGATACGCCTGAAGTGCGGGGCATGATCACGGCTGTCAAACATCTCGTGCGTGTCGTCCCTGACGACTCCAAAGCGCAGTGAGGGGGAGATCGACCATGAAACTCAATGGTATTTCCGACAATCCCGGCTCTAAAAAATCACGCGTGCGGGTTGGCCGCGGGATTGGTTCTGGCTGCGGCAAGACTGGTGGCCGTGGTGTTAAAGGGCAAAAGGCACGCTCCGGTGTGCGGGTAAAAGGCTTTGAAGGCGGTCAAATGCCGCTGTATCGGCGCCTGCCGAAGCGGGGCTTTACGAATATTTTTGCACTCGACTTCAATGAGGTAAATCTTGGCCGGATTCAGGCTGCGGTTGATGCTCATAAGTTGGACGCAAAAGCCCCTGTGACAATCGAAACGCTTGTCGCCGCTGGTGTGTGCTCTAAGCCGCGCGATGGTGTGCGGATTTTGGGTGCAGGTGAGCTGAAAACCAAACTGGCTTTTGAAGTGGCCGGTGCATCTAAATCAGCTGTTGCAGCGATTCAGAAGGCGGGTGGAACAGTGACCATCCTGTCCGCTGCAGCCGAGGCACATGCCTGATTTTTGATCAGGTGCGTGTCGGTTAACTAAACCAAGCCGGGCGGCGGTTTTTTTACCGTTAGCCCGGTTTTTTTGTTGCAGGAGAGGGGCTGATCGGCTCTTCTGCTGTCTAAGAATGTGATGTTTGACGAGCGGAGCGAAGATCATGGCATCAGCTGCCGAACAATTGGCCGCCAATATTAATTTTGGCGCCTTAGGAAAAGCCACCGAGTTGAAGAACCGGATTTGGTTCACACTGGGGGCTTTGCTCGTCTATCGTTTGGGAACGTATATTCCCTTGCCGGGTATTAACCCGCAAGCGCTGGCTGAGATTTTTAAAAACCAGCAAGGCGGCGTGTTGGGTCTGTTTAACATGTTCTCAGGCGGGGCGGTTGGTCGTCTGGCTATTTTTGCCCTCAACATTATGCCCTATATCTCGGCCTCGATTATCATTCAGCTTTTGACCTCTATTGTGCCGGCCTTGGAGTCGCTCAAAAAGGAGGGAGAAAGCGGTCGCAAGCTGATTAATCAATATACCCGCTATCTCACTGTGATCCTCGCAACTTTTCAAGCCTATGGGATTGGTGTGGGCCTCGAAAGCAGTTCGGGGGTTGTGCTTGATCCGGGTCTGTTTTTCCGTGTCTCAACAACCATAACTTTAGTGGGTGGGACTTTGTTTGTGATGTGGCTCGGCGAGCAGATCACCCAACGCGGCATCGGCAACGGCTCCTCCATGATCATTTTCGCCGGGATCGTTGCTGAATTGCCATCGGCGATTGCGGGCACTTTGGAACTCGGTCGGCAAGGTGCTTTATCAACGGCGATTATTTTGCTGGTGATTGTGATGGGTGTGTCCGTGATTGCTTTCATTGTGTTCATGGAGCGGGCACAGCGGCGCCTTTTGATCAACTATCCGAAGCGTCAGGTTGGCAATCGTGTTTATGAAGGGCAAACATCCTTTTTGCCATTGAAGCTGAATACATCGGGTGTGATCCCGCCGATTTTTGCATCTTCCCTGTTGTTGCTGCCGACCACCATTGCAACCTTTGCTGCGCAATCAGATCAGACTGGGATCATTGCCACCATTTCCACTTATTTGGGACATGGGCGTCCCCTGTTCATGTTGGCTTATGCCGGATTGATCGTATTTTTTGCCTTTTTCTATACGGCGATTGTATTCAACCCCGTAGAAACGGCTGATAATCTAAAAAAACAAGGTGGTTTTATCCCCGGAATACGTCCGGGCGAGCGGACTGCCGAATATATCGATGCTGTGCTGACGCGTATCACGGTGTTGGGCGCAGGTTATCTCACCATCATTTGTCTATTGCCCGAACTGCTGATTTCCCAATTCGCACTTCCGTTCTATTTTGGCGGCACGTCCTTGTTGATTGTGGTCTCTGTGACCATGGATACAGTGGCGCAGGTGCATGGTCACCTTCTTGCCCACCAATATGAGGGCCTGGTGAAAAAATCTAAGTTGCGGGGGAGACGTCGGTGAGACTTATTTTGTTAGGACCGCCCGGGGCGGGAAAAGGGACGCAGGCGACACGTCTGGTCGAAAAATTTGGTATTCCGCAACTGTCCACGGGTGACATGCTGCGGGCAGCCGTTGCGGCGGGCACGCCGATTGGTTTGAAAGCCAAAGCTGTCATGGAATCCGGTGGCCTTGTGTCAGATGAAATCGTGATCGGGATCGTTGCAGACCGGATAGAAGAAGCTGACGCTAAAAAAGGTTTTATCCTTGACGGGTTTCCGCGCACTGTGGCGCAGGCTGAAGCCTTGGATGTCATGCTCAAGCAAAAGGGCTTGAAGCTTGATGCCGTGCTGGAATTGCAAGTCGATCAAAATGCGCTGGTTCACCGTATCGTGCGCCGCGCCGAAGACGCTAAAGCAGCAGGTCAGCCTGTGCGCAAGGATGATGATCCAGAGGTCTTTAAAACCCGTCTAGAAGCCTATAATCGCGATACCGCTGTGGTGGCTCCTTACTACAAGAAAAGCGGGCAGCTGAAAATCATTGACGGCATGCAGCCGATTGATGATGTGACCAAGGCCATGAACGCGGCTTTAGGCGCCTGATTGTGGTCTGTCGCTCGTGATCAAAAGGCAGCCTTGGCTGCCTTTTTTGTTGTGTGATGCGCTGTAATACCATGTTTATAAAACGTGGGGACTGTGAAGGCGCAGGAGGCGTTCTGCCACGCGCTTTGCACGCGAATGATCGGGTGTGAGTCCCATCTCGTTTTGCTCAACATGGATGAGATAGAGGCTGAGATTTTCTACCGGGCAATTTTGTTTCAACATGGCTTGAATGGTCGGAATATAGAGGTCGTATTCATCTTTATTGGCAGGCACGAAATCAAGCCCGATCGGGTTCCAGTCCAGTTTGAGAATGGATTGGATTTGTGTAAAACTGTGTGGTCTTGTAGCGATCATTTTATTGCCCCCATATAGTTACAACATTGCCCTGAGGATTAAGGACTACTACAGCATCTTTTCCGATGTATCTAATTGTTCCATTGTCTCTGTATTGTACATCTAACGGATTTTTGACCGCATCTAAAATTGCATCAGGTTTTACTTCTCTATTAATTGCTTGATTTAAGGCGTGCTTGCTAAAAGAATTAATTTCTGAAGCCAGTATAATTGGTAGTGATTGAAATTCATCTTCGACGAATTGTAGCTCTGAAGAGTTGTCATTTTCTGTAGCGGAACTATCTGAAGTCCATTGCCCACCATCGGGTTCACCTGCGGGGACTCTTGGCTGATCAGGGGAATATTTTAAATCAATAAATTGATTTAACTTGAATAGATATTTGACGTGAATTCTCGTGTAGCCATTTCTTAAGAAATCACGAAAGGCTAATCTTTCTAACAAATCTTTTGTATTTTCCCTCGGATGGTTTTTTGAAAGAACGTGGAGTTCTCTGATGAGCGGGATCATTCACATCTCCTAAATAGGTTTTTTTTCTTATATATGATAATTTTCATATTTGCAATTTTTTTGTAAGCTCTATTTCCCTTGACTCATCCTCGGCTTTCCCTTAACAACCCGCCATC
>CAWUMW010000106.1:0-7868 GCA_963923415.1 uncultured Hyphomicrobiales bacterium
GCGCGCCTATTGTGGGTGATATCGGATCCTGTGTGGAGGCCTTGTTGCACGGTATGGGGGGGCAATGGCCCAAGCCGCCAGCCGATTGGATGACGATGGTTGCCGCCAAGCGGGATGAGAATATTGCCAAAATGGCACCGCGCTTGTTGAGCAATAAATCGCCAATGGATTTTCATGGCGCATTGGGTGCGTTGCGCACGGTGATCAAAGACCGTCCGGATATTATTTTGGTCAATGAAGGGGCCAATACGCTCGATCTGGCTCGCGGTGTGATTGATATGTATCAGCCGCGTAAACGGCTTGATGTCGGCACATGGGGCGTGATGGGCATTGGCATGGGCTTTTGCGTGGCCGCAGCCATTGAAACAGGCAAGCCTGTTTTGGCAGTTGAGGGCGATAGCGCTTTTGGCTTTTCCGGCATGGAGATTGAAACCATCTGCCGTTACAATCTGCCCGTCTGTATTGTGGTGTTTAACAATAACGGCATTTATCGTGGCACGGATGTCAATGCGCATGGAAATGATCCCGCCACCACGGTTTTTGTGAAAGATGCGCGCTATGATTTGATGATGCAGGCTTTCGGCGGCGTTGGGGTTACTGCCACTAGCCCATCGGATTTATTGCATGCGGTCAATGAGGCGATTGACAGTGGCAAGCCGACCTTGATCAATGCCGTGATTGACCCCTCTTCGGGCACCGAAAGTGGGCGGATCGGTAATTTAAATCCACAAAGTGTTGTGAAGAAGAAATAAGGGGAAACGTCCATGAGCAAGGCCCTTGAAGGTGTCAAGATTCTTGATTTTACACATGTCCAATCTGGTCCGACCTGCACGCAATTGCTGGCATGGTTTGGGGCCGATGTGATCAAGGTTGAGCGACCCGGCACGGGGGATATTACCCGCGGCCAGCTGCAAGACATTCCCAATGTGGACAGTCTTTATTTCACCATGCTTAATCACAATAAGCGCTCGATCACGTTGGATACAAAAAATCCAAAAGGCAAAGAGGTGCTCGAACATCTCATCAAAACCTGCGATGTGTTGGTTGAGAATTTCGCACCGGGTGTGTTGGACCGGATGGGCTTTCCTTGGGAGGTCATTCATAAAATGAATCCGCGCATGATCGTGGCCTCCATTAAAGGCTTTGGTCCCGGTCCTTATGAAGACTGCAAAGTCTATGAGAATGTGGCGCAATGCACGGGGGGGGCTGCCTCAACCACAGGCTTTCGTGACGGATTGCCATTGGTGACGGGCGCACAAATTGGTGATTCAGGAACGGGTCTGCATTTGGCTTTGGGCATTGTCACGGCTTTGTATCACCGCACCCATTCGGGTAAGGGACAAATGGTCACCTGTGCGATGCAAGATGGTGTCTTAAATCTCTGCCGGGTCAAATTGCGTGATCAGCAGCGTTTAGAGCATGGGCCGCTGAAAGAATATAGCCAGTTTGGTGAAGGCATTGCCTTTGGTGATGCGACCCCGCGGGCAGGCAATGATTCTGGGGGCGGGCAACCGGGGCGGATTCTGAAATGCAAAGGGTGGGAAACCGACCCCAATGCCTATATTTATTTCATCACACAGGCGCCTGTGTGGGAAAAGATTTGTGATGTGATCGGGCAACCGGATTGGAAAACCCATCCTGATTACGCAAAACCCGCTGCCCGCTTGTCACGGCTTAATGAGATTTTTGATCGCATTGAACGCTGGACCATGACAAAAACAAAATTCGAAGCGATGGATATTCTCAATCAAGATGACATTCCATGCGGCCCGATTTTGTCGATGAAAGAAATCGCCCAAGATCAATCTTTGATGGCGACCGGCACTTTGGTGGAAGTGGATCATCCAACCCGGGGTAAATATCTCTCAGTCGGTAATCCGATTAAATTATCCGATAGTCCGGCGGATGTGCAGCGCTCACCGCTTTTGGGAGAACATACCGACGAGATCTTGCGCGATGTTCTGCATTTACCGCAAGAGCAGATTGAATCCATCAAAGCCTCAGGGGCTACGGGCTAATCAATCGTAAAAAATCCGTCCCTTCAGCCCCGTTGGCTGGGGCTGATTTTTATTACTCCCTCAGCCCCGTTGATCGGGGCTGATTTTTTTTACAAGCTATTTCTGCGCCTCTGGTTGCCAAGCGGGATGAAATTGGGTTGGATAGCGCGGTCTCGTGTGAGACGGTGTTGGGTGTATCAAGCATAGAGTGGCAAGGAGTTGAGGATGAAACGCGAACGTCGGGCACGAATAGTTGCGACTTTAGGTCCGGCCAGTTCATCGCCGGAGATGATCCGCCGCTTGTTTGATGCGGGGGTGGATGTTTTTCGGTTGAATTTCAGCCACGGCAGTCATGCAGACCATCGTGAACGCTATGAGGTGATCCGCAGCGTTGAAAAAGAAGTCGGACAGCCGATTGCCATTTTGCAAGATTTACAAGGTCCAAAAATTCGGCTGGGCATGGTCAATGGTGGCCGCATGATGTTGGAAAAAGGGGAATTGATCCGCTTCGTGCTCGGCAAAGAAAGCAAAGAGGCACATACCCTGCCTTTGCCGCATAAAGAAATTTTCGATGCGGTTATGCCCAAACATCATTTGTTGATTGATGATGGCAAAGTGCGTTTGCAGGTGGAGCGCATTACCGACACGGCGATTGAAGCGCGGGTTTTGACAGGAGGCCCGGTCACAGATCGCAAAGGCGTTAATTTGCCCGATACGCTGCTTGATCTCTCCCCCATTACCGAGAAGGACCGCGAGGATTTAGCCTTCGGCCTTGAATTGGGTGTGGATTGGGTGGCCTTTTCCTTTGTGCAACGTCCGGCGGATTTGATCGAGGCGCATGGTTTGGTTGGAGGGCGCGCGGGCGTGCTGGCGAAGATTGAAAAGCCATCCGCGCTTGCCTCGATGGATGAATTGGTGCGTTTGGCTGATGCAATTATGGTGGCGCGGGGTGATCTGGGTGTTGAAATTCCGCCAGAGGATGTGCCCGGGGCTCAAAAAGATTTGGTGCGCGCCTGCCGGATGGCTGGCAAGCCTGTCATCATTGCCACGCAAATGTTGGAATCGATGATTTCTTCCCCAACACCCACACGTGCCGAAGCGTCTGATGTGGCAACAGCGATTTATGATGGTGCGGATGCGGTGATGTTATCGGCGGAATCGGCGTCTGGCCAATATCCGCTGGAGGCGGTTGAAATCATGGATCACATCATTGGTCACACCGAACGCCATCACTCTTATCCGCCTTTGATCCATGCCTTGCATCCGCCCGTTGAGCCACATCCGCAACATTTGATTGCCGCTGCTGCTGCTGATGTGGCAACCGCTATTGGGGCGGCGGGCGTTGTGGCCTTTACTCAAAGCGGCACATCGGCCTATCGCATTGCGCGCCAGCGGCCCAGCGTGCCGATTTTGACGATTACACCGAGTCTCACCACTGCGCGTCGCTTGGCCTTGTTATGGGGAACCCAAGAGGTGCAGTCGACAGGGGGTGGCTCCTATGACGAGATGGTCGAACAGGCCATTTTCCATGCCCGTGACAGTGGTTTTGCCAAAGCAGGCGATACGATTGTGATTGTGTCGGGCATTCCGTTCGGCACCCAAGGGTCGACGAATAATTTGCGCATTGCGACAATTTAGATCATCATTTGGGGTGATAGCCTTTGATTTTATAGATAAATTTTTCAACTGGCTCTTGGGATGCCAGTTGAATTTTGTTTGGGTCCGGTTCACACTCGTCTTGCATCGGATGGGTTCAGGCGATGCGCACACCCCAAGCCCTTCGTTTTTTTCGGGTTCGGGTGAAGATGAGGACTGATTCGCATGGCTAAACCGCCCTCTTCGAAAGCTGCTGTGTCCAAAGTGACCGCTCAGCCGAAAACCAAATTGCGTTGGCCGATGGATGCAGAGCCGACGCCGGATTTGGTCATCAAGCGGATTGCGCCGGAAGCCTCTTATAAAACCAAGGTTTACGGCATTTTGAAGCAAGCTGTGATCGGCATGGATATTTATGGCACCAGTGCCCAGTCCTGGCTGGATGAGCGGCAATTGTCAGAAAAATTGGGGGTGAGTCGCACCCCGGTGCGCGAAGCGATTGCCATGTTGGAGCAAGAGGGCTTTGTGCGTTCGGTGCCCCGTAAGGGCATTATGGTTTTAAAAAAGACCAAGCGCGAAGTGATTGGCATGATCGAGGCTTGGGCGGCGCTTGAAAGCATGGCTGCGCGGTTGTTGGCCGGACGCATTACGGAAAGCGAGATTGCAACTTTGCGCGGGATCTTTGTGAGTTTTACCGAAACCCGCACACCGCAACAAAATTTAAGTGAATATTCGGCAGCCAATATTACGTTTCATCAAACGCTGATCCGGTTAAGCGGGTCGCAGATTTTGGTTGAGTTGACCGATAATTTGCTGCTGCATGTGCGCGGCATTCGCCAATTGACCATTGGGCGCGATGATCGGGCGTCCCGGTCGATCCGCGATCATCTGGCGATCATTGAAGCGCTGGAGCGCCATGATGCGGATTTGGCTGAACGGCTGTCGCGTGACCATACGCTGGCTTTGGCCGCGTATGTCGAAACGCATGGCGATTCAATTTTTGATTAAGTCTGATTGGATTGGGTTTCGCCTTGTGGGCGTGCGGCGTTTGGCCGCAGTTTTGGATCACCAAAGGCGACAAAGGGTGGATTTTCCCACGTTGTCTGTGCTGCGCCATACAAGAACGGCTCTCCATCGAGATGGGTGAGGTCACCGCCACTGGCGCGTAAGATGGCATGTCCGGCGGCGGTATCCCATTCCATGGTTGGTTTGAAGCGCGGATAAAGATCAGCCTGCCCGGCGGCAATCGCACAGAATTTCAATGACGATCCAGAATATCGGCAGGCTGCCACCGCATAGTCTTTCAGAAATGTATCTAAGCGGTCTGAGTGATGCGAGCGACTGGCCACTACCTCGATCCGCTCAGGCGCAGGGCGGCATTTCAGGCGCACAGAGGAAGGCGGGGCAGCGGTGCTGTGGGGCTGGGTGCTGGCCTGTGCCTGATAATAAGCATGGGTGCCGCCCCACCAGAGTTCGTCGCGCGCAGGGGCATAGATAGCGCCTGCAATAGGACGGTGCTGGTCGATCAAAGCGATATTGACGCTATATTCGCCGGAGCGGCGGATAAATTCCTTGGTGCCATCAAGCGGGTCTACCAAAGCAAAGCATGGGCTTTGCGCAATGCGGTGGCCGGAGGCATGGCTTTCTTCCGCCACTACGGGCAGCCATGCGGCCAGTGTGTTCAATTCAGTCAAAATGATCGCTTCTGCTGCATGATCGGCTTCGGTCACGGGCGAGCCATCAGTTTTGGTCGCGGCCCCCGCCATGGTTTTTTCAATCGCTAAAATCGCTTGTCCTGCCCTGACGGCAATCTGCGCAAAGGCTAAGGCCCATGCATCACGCGCGTGCTCAGGGATTGAGGAGACGGGTTTTGAAAAGGGGCTGTGCATGGAGTCTGTTATGCACTTGAGACGAGGGGTTCGGCAAGTCTCTGTTGGGGGGGCGATTCCTGCGCCCTAACCCTAGAAAAATAATCCCGGACCGCTTATCGTTGATAAGTCCTTCTGGGTCATGAAGGTCTGTCAAAACGGAAGATGTGCCTATGCAGCCTGTTGATCATCCCGATGCGGTTCCGATTGGTGTTGTGACGATTTCTGATCGTGCGGCAGCGGGTCTTTATGAGGATCTCGGGGGACCGGGAATCGTTGCGGCGTTGAGCGATCTGTTGGCTGTTGCGTGGCGGGCTGAACGACGCATCGTCGCGGATGAGCAAAGCCAGATCGAGGCGGTATTGCGTGAGCTTGCAGATCAGCAAGGCTGTGCGCTGATCTTGACCACGGGTGGAACGGGGCCAGCGCCGCGCGATGTGACGCCGGAAGCCACGCGGGCAGTGGCGGACCGCCTGATGCCAGGTTTTGGCGAAGTGATGCGCGCAGCCAGTTTGAAAGAGGTGCCGACAGCGATTTTGTCGCGGCAGGAGGCGGTGCTGCGGGGCAAGAGTTTGATCATCAATTTGCCCGGCAAGCCATCGGCCATCCGGACCTGCCTTGATGCTGTTTTTCCGGCCGTGCCTTATTGTCTGGATTTAATCGGCGGATATCGTCTGGAAACCGATCCGGCCCAGTGTCGCGCTTTCCGGCCTAAAAACGCTTAACTCAATAGAAGGCTTCTCTTAAGGCTTAAAGGCTTGCGCAAAAAAACGTCTTACGCTGCGTGCTTTAAAAGGCTTTGAAGGTGAGAATGGTGTGCGTATCCACAATATCGGGAATGGTTTGAACTTTAGAGCCGACAAAATGGCCGATATCAATTTCATCATCGATATGGAATTTAGCGAGAATATCGAAATGCCCGGCAATCGAGTAAATCTCTGACGCGATTTCGGCATCGGCCAAACGGCTTGCAACATCATAGGTTTTGCCAAGCTTGCATTTGATCTCAACAAAAAACGTCTTCATCGCTATCTGCTCTCTTTCTCAATCCTGCGGGCTGGTCCTTTATGCGACCACCTATGACGTCTCTATCAGGCTTGGGCGGATTTAGCCAGTGCGACGACCCGCTGTGTCATCGCGCTGTGCGGATCCGCCAGCGGCAGGATCGCGGTAAAATGATTGTCCCCGGCCAGTAATTCAAAGCGGGTTTGCGCCCCCTCAGCCTGCCAGCGCTCAGTGATCAGGCGGCTCTGCCGATGATAGTCTTCGCTTTCCGTGCTGCCCACCACGGCATCCAGCACAGTGGCAGGCGGGGGGGTCCAAAAGGCCGGTGACAAGGTTTTGGCAGCCGCGGCGCTCAGGCGCAAAGCCTCATTGATACTGGTTTGGGTTAACGGGGCGAGATCAAACAGGCCGGAGATCGCATAGCCATGCGGGGTCAGGCGGGCGGGCAGTCCGGCCTGATAAGCGGGCCAGTCTGTGCCCAACAGACAGGCGGTCAGGTGGCCGCCCGCTGAATGACCCGCAATAGCCATCGGACGCTGATAGCGCTGATATAAAAACACCACAGCCTGGCGCACATCATCGATCAGCTGCTCAAGGCTCACATGCGGACACAGGCGATAACTGGGCACAGCCACTTGCACCCCCAACGCATTGGGGCCACGGGCCATATGGCTGAACGGCGTGCGATCTAAGGCGCGCCAATAGCCCCCATGCAGAAACACCAGTAACGGGGCACTGCCGGTCCCGTCGCAATCGGGACCAAAGAGGTCGAGCTTGTGGCGGGGATCGGGCCCGTAAGCGAGATCAAACACAGCCGTTCCCTGTGTGCGGCACTGGGCGCGATAATGTTCTGATTCCGCCGTCCATTGGGCAATGATCTGAGGATGTTCGGGGACCCGGCCACGATTGTCATATTGCTGCTCAAGCCAAGCATCAACCTTGCTCATGAGAAAGTCCCCTTTAGATGAAAAGACAGGATGGAGACGTCATTTCGTTCCCATCACCAGATCAGGCAGTCCGGTGGCGATTTGTGGTGCAAGGCACAACAAGATGACAGCCAGCAGCATCAGCATCACAAAGGGGAGTGTCCCCCAGATCACTTCGGACAGCGGAATATCGGGCGCAATATTTTTGATGACAAAAATATTTAAGCCAACCGGAGGATGGATCAGACCCATTTCCATCACAATGGTCATGACAATGCCAAACCAAATGAGATCAAATCCTGCTGCTTTGAGCGGCGGTAAGATGATGGGCGCGGTCATCAAAATGATGGATACAGGCGGCAGGAAAAATCCAAGCACCACAACCATCAACAAGATAGCGGCCAATAAAAGCCAGCGTGACAGATTGAGCGCGACAATGGCTTGTGCTGTCGCTTGGGAAATGTGCAAATAGCTCATCA
>CAWUMW010000107.1:0-7864 GCA_963923415.1 uncultured Hyphomicrobiales bacterium
CGGCTATCAAATGCGCATCGGGATAACGCTCGATCAATGCGGAGAGCATCGCCTCACTGCGCGGGGCAGCAAAAAAGCTCTGCGCGTCGCCTGCAAACACATCCTCTTCATCATCTAAGGCGGTCAAAACTTTTAAGGTCGCCTCTTGCGTTTGCGTAAACCGATCCTGCCGCTCACCCGCACAGACAGCCACCGCCGCATCGATAATCGGTCGGTAGCCCGTGCAGCGACACAGATTACCCGATAAAGTCTCACGCACGCGCGCCGCATCAACAGGCCCCTCGCGATGAAACAACGCAAACAAACTCATCACCACGCCCGGCGTGCAAAAACCGCATTGCGATCCGTGATGATCAACCATCGCCTGTTGCACGGGATGCAAATCATCCCCCTGCGCCAGATCTTCCACCGTGATTAATTCGGTGCCATCAAGCTGACCAAGCAAATGCAAACAAGCATTAATCGGATGATACACAATCTGCCCGGAGGCTTGGCGTGCAACAATCACCGTACAGGCGCCGCAATCCCCTTGCGCGCACCCCTCTTTCGTTCCGGTTGAGCCCTCCTCAAGGCGCAACCAGTCGAGCACCGTTGTATGCGGTGCAAATGCCTCTATTTCAACAAGACGTCCCCGCCTTAAAAATCTAAGGGCCCGACCTGCCATAGGGCACGCTTACCACGTGCCTATATTAGGCATCGACAGCCAAGGCTCAGCCTGTGGCAAGCTTTCACCTTTTTGCAATAACTCAATGGAGATGCCATCGGGGGAACGAATAAAGGCCATCCGTCCATCGCGCGGCGGACGATTAATCGTCACACCGTGATCCATCAATTTTTGACAATAGGCATAGATATCATCAACCTGATAAGCGAGATGACCAAAATTGCGCCCACCGCTATATTCGTGCTCATCCCAATTATATGTAAGCTCCAACACGGGCTTTTTGAATTGGCGCGCGGCATCCAGATCATCAGACGCTGCCAGAAAAACCAATGTGAACCGCCCTTTTTCATTGTCCAGACGTCGTGTTTCCGTCATTCCCATTTTATGACAGAAAAAATCCAAAGCCCGGTCGAGATCCCCGACACGGATCATCGTATGCAGATATTCCATTCTTTACTCTCCTTAAACCTGTGACGGGATCTTCTCAAACGCTTGCATCGTCTAAGGCAACTTGCCGTGCTTTGCCCATCCCTTCAAGTCTTGTTGTCATGGATTTGTGACATTTGCCTGCCATGTCCTGATTGGATATATCAGACAAACACAGGCTGGAAGACAAGACCATGTCAGAAAAGATCAAGGAAAAAGCGGCATTCTGGTCAATAATTGCCAGTATGACCCTGACAATCGGCAAATTAGTGGCCGGACTGCTCTCCGGCTCTTTGGCGTTGTTATCAGAGGCCGGCCATTCTTTACTGGATACGGGGGCCACCCTGATTACCTATTTCGCCATCAAAGCAGCTGATAAGCCTGCCGATGACGACCATCATTACGGACATGGAAAAATTGAGGCTTTGGCTGCTTTGATCGAAACCAGCCTGTTGATGATTTTATCTGGCGTGGTGTTGTATGAGGCCTATCATCGGCTCGGCCAAGAGAGTGCGGGCGTTGATGCCTCGCCCGTCGCTTTTGCTGTTTTGGTTGTGTCCATTGTGGTTGATTTTAACCGCTGGCGCAGTCTATCACGCATCGCCAAAGAGACCCGCAGCGAGGCTTTGGCCGCGGATGCGTTGCATTTTTCCTCCGATATGGTGTCCTCTTGTCTCGTCCTCATCGGATTGATCGCCACGGCTTACGGTGTCAAGCAGGCCGACACATTGGCCGCCTTGGGCGTTGCCTTATTCATTGCTGTGGCCGGGTTTAAACTCGGACGGCGGACCATCGACACGCTCATTGATGCCGCACCCGATGGGGCCAGCCACCATTTGCGCACTGCCATCGAACGGGTGTCGGGGGTTGTTAAAATTGAAAATCTGCGAATCAGGGCGGGAGGCGCGCATTTATTCGCCGAAGCGACCATTGGCGTTGCCCGCACAGCCTCCCATGATCGGGTGGCGCGGATCCGCAATCAAATTCTCGATACCGCCTGCGCGCTTTATCCTGAAATCAATCTGACCCTGTCCACCATTCCGGTCGCGCTGGATGAGGAAACGGTTTTGGAACGCATTTTGTTGATTGCGGCGCATAAACGCGTCCCCGTCCATCATGTCACGGTGCAAAGCCTCGGCGACAGCCTATCAATCAGCCTCGATATTGAAGTCGATGCACGGATGAGTTTGGGGGCCGCACATGCCATCGCCACCCGCCTCGAAGGAGCGATCCGGCTTGAATTTGGCCCCGATACAGAGGTCGAAACCCATATCGAACCCCTCTCCATCGCCACTTTAAAGGGCACCGATGCTCCCTCAGCACTCAGCGAGGGCATTATTGCGGCCTTACGCGCCCAAGCCAGTCCGGCCATTACCGATATCCATAATGTGCGGGTGCGCGAAAACAGCCAAGGATTGATCGTCAATTTCCACTGCCGGGTCGACCCTGCCTTAAGCGTTGCAGAAATCCACATGCTTGTTGACCGCTTGGAACAGCAAGTCAAAACTGCCTTTCCTACCATTGCGCGCATTGTCAGCCATACAGAGCCCTTGCGAAGCACCCCCACCGCCCTTTAAGGCTGGTTCCATAGCGATCTTTTCATCCCAAAAATGAAAATTGACTGACTTTGCGCGATGTTACGAGGTGGGCATTCTCCATGCGACATGCAACGGCTTCCGTCACCTATCTGGCCGATTATCAGCGTCCTGATTATCTGATCGACCGGGTTGATCTGATCATCCGACTGGATGGAGCCCAAACCCGCGTTCATGCCACCCTGGCTCTGCGGCCCCATCCCCAAGGCCGTTCGGGCGCAGCCCTGCATCTTGATGGCGACGAATTGACCCTGTTGGGGGTCAGCATCAATGGCACGACACTTGAGCCTGACGCCTATCAGCTGAACGAGACGGCGCTCGTTATTCCCACTGTGCCGGCCACATCCTTTACGATGACGCTCGACACCACGCTGAACCCTGACAGCAATACCAAATTAATGGGGCTTTACCGCTCATCGGGCACTTATTGCACCCAATGCGAGGCGGAAGGTTTCCGGCGCATCACCTATTTTATCGACCGTCCGGATGTGATGTCCGTTTACACCACCCGGATTGAAGCCCGCTTGGATGAGGCGCCGGTTTTGTTGGGGAATGGCAATCTGCAAGACAGCGGCCTACTGCCAGATGGATTCCATTATGCCACCTGGCATGACCCCCATCCCAAGCCCGCTTATCTGTTTGCGCTGGTGGGCGGCCGCCTCGATCACATCCAGCACGCTTTTACAACGCAATCAGGCAAACCGGTTGCGTTGGCGATCTATGTTGAACCCGGCAAAGCCGAGCGGGCACGTTATGCAATGGATGCGCTGATCCGCTCCATGCAATGGGATGAACGCGCCTTTGGCTGCGAATATGATCTGGATGTGTTCAATATTGTCGCCGTCTCCGATTTTAATATGGGCGCAATGGAAAATAAGGGCCTGAATATTTTTAACGATAAATATGTGCTGGCCAGCCCCGAAACCGCGACCGATGGTGATTATGGGGGCATTGAATCCGTGATCGCCCACGAATATTTCCATAATTGGACCGGCAACCGGATTACCTGTCGGGATTGGTTCCAACTCTGTTTAAAAGAAGGGCTGACGGTCTTTCGGGATCAGGAATTTACCGCAGATACCCGCTCTCGCCCAGTTAAGCGCATCAGCGATGTCCGCACCCTGCGCGCCGCGCAATTTTCCGAAGACTCTGGCCCCTTGGCCCATCCGGTGCGCCCAAGCTCCTATCGGGAAATCAATAATTTCTACACCCCGACCATTTATGAAAAAGGGGCGGAAATCATCCGCATGCTCAAAACCCTTTTGGGCGCGGATCTGTTTCGCCAAGGAATGGATCTGTATTTTAAGCGCTGCGACGGGACCGCTGCGACTGTCGAAGAATTTATCGCTTGTTTTGCAGACGTGTCTGGGCGCTCGCTCGACAGTTTTTTCCGTTGGTATGAACAAGCTGGCACGCCGGTTTTGACGGTCAGCCACCACTATGAGGGGGCGCATCAACGCCTCACCCTCACCTTTACCCAAACCACGCCCCCCACCCCCGGACAGGTTGAGAAGCGTCCTCTCACCATGCCCATTCTCTATGGTCTGATCAGCCCAACAGGACAGCCCGTCACGGTAAAACTGCCCGGTGATGGTCTGTTTGTCCTCGAGGAGGCGACTGGCACAGTGGTGATTGAACAGGTTGAAGAACAGTTGGTGCCTTCGTTGCTGCGCAATTTTTCGGCCCCCGTGCGCCTGCAAACGACGTTGAGCCGCGATGATTTCTTCGCTTTATTCCAATATGACACGGATCCGTTTAATCGCTGGCAGGCGGGACAAAATGTTGCCATGGGTCTGTTGACCGATGCGATCCCACTGGCCCAAGCGGGTCAACCAATCGCGTTTGATCCGCGCTTTGCTGAAACCTTGGCCGCATTGCTGCATAGCTCTGACGATCACGCCTTTGTCGCGCAGGTTTTCATGCTGCCGAGCGAAAGTGATTTGGCCCGCGAAATTCAAACCGACATTGATCCCGATGCAATCTTTGCCAGCCGCAAAGCGCTGCGACAGGCTATTGGCCATCAAATTGCCCCTGCGCTTGAACAGGCCCACCACCGCTTGGCGCAAACACCGCCCTACCAACCCGATGCCCGCTCTGCCGGACAGCGCGCCTTGCGCAATGCCATTTTGGATTTGCTGATGGCCGGGAATCCGGACCACTATGGCGCCCTTGCAGAGCGCTGCTATCAGCATGCGGACAATATGACCGACCGCATGGCCGCCCTTGCCGCCTTGTGCCAAGTCGCGTCACCGCTCCGTGAAGCCGCTTTGCAGGATTTTGCCGCCCGCTATCACAATGAAGCGCTGGCGCTCGACAAATGGTTTGCCCTACAAGCCAGCCTGCCGGAACAAGCCACACTGGATCGGATCAAAACATTGATGGAGCATCCGGGCTTCTCGCTGTCCAATCCCAATCGTGTTCGCTCGCTGATCGGGGCCTTCAGCCTATCCAATCTCACCCAGTTTAATCGGCTGGATGGGGCTGGCTATGATTTTCTCGCCGACATCGTGCTGACACTTGATCAAAGCAATCCGCAGGTTGCTGCGCGCCTCCTCGGCGCCTTCCGTACCTGGCGCTCTTTTGAAGCGCGTCGCCGAGCAAAAGCGGGCGATGCGTTGCGTCGCATTGCCGATCATTCCTCCTTGTCAGCGGATGTGGCCGATATTGTCGTGCGCTCGCTCGCCTAGAGCACTGCACTCGTGCCGCCCCCCGTGCCACCCTTCGTCATAAAAAATCATGGCAAGGATTCATTAACCTCTGGACAAATCAGCCCCCGACGATTCAGATGCACCTGATTCGCAGTGATTCGCGTCACGCAATCCGTTGATGTGTATGACTGAAGACGTATGATGAGGATGGAGGCACGATGGCGCGTGAACACGCAGCCATATCGGAAACCTGTGAGCCACTGACACCCGATCCCATCGGGGACAGCAAGAAGGGAAAAGCACCCTTCACGGCACAGGACTTCGCCGAACGGCTTCGTGCCGCCGAACCGCTGCTGCGCAAGCTTGCACCGGGCCTGTTAGGCGTTTTTGCACTCTGCATTGTGACGGGCTTCACACTCCAAATTCTCACCCATCGCGCTGAGACACTGGCTGATTCTGCGACGGAAATCGAGATGCTGTCACTCGCTTTACAGCCGGAACTCACAGCTTCTTTGAGTACCAACCGCCCCGACCCCGCCAAAATCACCCAACAGTTGCAAAAGCTGGTGCCTGTACAAAAGGTTGAACAGGGCGTGCAGATCTTTGTGACCAATGATCAAGGCCAAATTATTACCAGCCTGCCGCCGGATCTTGGCAACGGCGCCTTGCTCGCCACCTATTTCGGGCAGGCCCAACCACTCACGGTCATGGCAGAAAAAGCAGGCGTGACCGCCTTCACCCTTCCCAATGGCACGAAAGCTTTGGCTATGGCACGGCGGATCGGTGCAACAGGTGCGTTGAGTGTGACACTGCAACCCGTTTCCAATGCCTTGCAACGCTGGCGCGACCGCAGCTGGTCGATGGGGATGTTGATGCTACTGTGCCTTTTGGTGACAGGGGGCGTGGCTGTTGCTTTTTTCTGGCAATCCTGGCGCGTAAACAAAGCCGATGAAGCCTATCAACGCATGCAAGCGCGCATGAACACGGCCTTGTCACGCGGACGCTGCGGCTTGTGGGATTGGGACATTGCCCGCGGCTCATTGCATTGGTCTGATTCCATGTATGAAATGTTGGGATATCAGCGCCAAAGCGATTATCTCGCCTTTGGGGAAATCAATGCCCTGATCCATCCCGATGATGAAAATCTCTACAGCCTTGCGCAACGACTGGCCGCCGACCATGAAACCACTGTTGATCACAGCTTCCGCCTGTTGAGCGCGCAGGGTGAATGGGTGTGGTTACGCGCGCGCGCTCAGCTCATTCTCGATCATCAAGAAAATCGCCTGCATCTCGTGGGGATTGCGGTCGATATGTCTGATCAACGCCGGTTGGAAGCGGAAAATGAAACCGCCAATCTCAGACTCCGCGAAGCGATTGAAGCTTTTGGTGAATCTTTTGTGCTGTGGGATGCTGACAATCGTTTGGTGATGTGCAATTCACGCTTCCAAAAATTGCATCACTTAAGCGCGGATATGACCCGGCGCGGCACGCCCTATGACGATATTGCGCCTTTCTTGACACGCCCAACCCATCATGCAGCCGCCGATACGCCGTCTGACAATCCGGCTCTGAGTGGTCATTACATTGTCCGCATGCCGGATAATCGCTGGCTACAGCTGATTGAAAAGAAAACCAATGATGGCGGCTTTGTTTCGGTGGCAACTGACATCACGCAAATCAAAGACGCCGAACGTCGGCAAGCGCAAATGATTTCTGATCTCAAGCGCTCGCGCCATGCTCTGGAAAAACAAACCGAAGAGCTCAACACCCTCGTTCAGCGTTATTATGAGCAGATGGCTGAAGCGCAAAGTGCCAATCGCGCGAAATCTGAATTTTTGGCAAAAATGAGCCATGATCTGCGCACGCCGTTGAATGCTATTCTCGGTTTCTCGGAGATCATGGAAAAGGAAATGTTCGGGCCGCTGGGCCACAATAAATATCGTGACTATTGCCAAGACATTTCAAAAAGCGGCAGCGCTTTATTGGCGGTGATTGCCGATATTCTCGATATGGCCGAGCTCGAAGCAGGCAAGGTAAAAATCGAACGCGAAACCCTGCCCATCGCCTCAACGCTTCAATCGGCTTTCGAAGCTGTACGCCGCTCTGCGGAAGGCAAAGGCCTGACCCTGATCGCGGACCTGATGGCGGATGGAACCCTTTATGCCGATCCGCGTGCTATTAACCGGATCCTCGGACATTTGTTGAAAAATGCTGTCAAATTCACGCCTGCTGGAGGGCGTGTGATCATGCGTTCGCGCATCGTCTCTGGCGCCTTGAATATTTATATCGACGATAACGGGGTTGGCATTCCTAAAGATGCATTACCGAAACTTGCACAGCCCTTTACATGGGTTGATCTGGATGCTTCAAAACCCAGCGAAGGGTCTGGCTTGGGATTAGCCATTGCGCGCTCCTTTGTGGAATTGCATGGCGGAGGCTTACGCATCCGCTCGAGTGAAGGAGCCGGCACGGTTGTTCTAGTGCGCTTGCCGCTGCGCGATACGTCGACGCAAATCGCTGCTTAATCTCAC
>CAWUMW010000108.1:0-7750 GCA_963923415.1 uncultured Hyphomicrobiales bacterium
ACCGGTTGGATTTTTTGACTGTCATTGCTGCTGGTCAGCGTTTTGAAATAATAGCTGCGCATATCAAACAGGCTGCGCTCGCCTTCGCCCGTAATATAGGCTGTCGATGTCGAGGTTTGCAGCGAATTTGTAATGAATGAGGTGAGGCTCTCACTCTTCATTTTATAATTTTTCAGGAACCAACGATCCGACAGCAAAGAGGCATCCCAGCCCGCTTTCCATTGCTCATTGATGTAAAACAGACCCGTTGTTTCGGCCATGCCACGCCATTCACGTCCACCGGCTCCATTGGGCGGCGGAGCAAAAGCGGATTTCGCCATCTGGTCGATACCAGTTAATTTAATGGTATAGATACCGTTATCAAGCCGTTGACGCCATTCGGTTTCCATCAACAATCCCTGACGCGACAACAGCGTGGGCGTTAGCTTCAGGTCGTAATCAGGGGCGATATTCCAGAAAAACGGAACGCTTACACCCGTTCCCAGCGTGGTATTGGCGATATAGCGGGGTGGCAGAAAGCCAGTTTTTTTGCGCACAGTAGGGTCTGGCGCAGACATATAGGGGATATAGAGCAGCGGGATGCCGCCGAATTCGACCCGCGCATTTTCATAATAGACCATGCGCTCTTCATTTTTGTGGATAATTCGAGCGGCCCGAACCTGCCAGAGCGGGGGCTTTTGCGGATCATCCTCGCAGGGCGCGCAGGCCGTATAGGTGCCTTTGTCGAAAATCGTCGTGTCGCCATCAATCCGTTCAGCATGCGGAGCCGCAAAACGGGATTGATCGGGCCGCAGGATCCGCAAGGATTTGATGAAACCATCCTTGAAATCACTGGTTAATTCCATGAAGTCGCCATAGCCGACCTCGCCCGAGGGCTCGCGCATCCGCACATGCCCCACCGCCACGACGCGTTTGGACGCGTTGTCATAAGTGACTTTGTCGGCCTCTAAAATCTTGCCTTGATAGTAAAGTTGGGCGTCGCCAATGGCAGAAACCGTATGTTTGTCATTGTCATAAACGATCTCTTTGGCCTCAACTAACAGGCGGTCATCCTCGCCCGCTTGGGTCTTTTTGGACAATTTATCGCCTAATGTTTGGGAAAAAACAGGCAAAGCGCCGCTGAGCACGAGGCTCGCAGCGATCAAAAAAGCCCATTTATTCAGGGGTTTAACCCTCATTCTTCATTCCCAATGCGTATGCGCGACCAAAATCTGGCTCACCCTAGAATGCCTCATCCATCCTCTTGATACAACAGGGCAAGTGTTCCTAGCAAACCTCCAATTAAGGAGGGAAGCCATGCCGCAGCCCCTGTTGACAAGATTCCGGCGGCCCCCAAATCCTCAATCAGCTTGGTAGAAATATAGAGAATAAAGCCTGCCGTGATCCCCGCCAGAACCATGCGCGCCACCCCCCCGAACCGGAAGAACCGCAGCGACACCGAAGCGGCAATCAACACCATCGCGACGAAGAGCACAGGTCTGGCCATAAGTGTTTGATATTGTTGACGATAACGCGTTGTGTCGAGCCCAGCCATATCGGTCGCCCGGATATAATCGGGCAGCGACCAAAAGGGGATACTGTCGGCGGAGGCATAAGATTGTTTGATTTGTTGGCGGCTGAGATTGGAGGCGATTTGGAAGGTCTCATGGATCTCTGGTTCATTGCCCAGAATGATCACTTTGGCCTTGGAGGCGATCCAGTAACCATCTTTTAAAAAAGCTTCTGTCGCTTCCACCCGCTGCATAAAACTATTGTCGAGATCAAAAATAAAAAATGTGGCAGGGGCGATCCTGGATTCTGAGACATCAAGTGAACCAGCCCGTATAATCGCTTGTCCGTCAACGCTTTTTTGCCGGATCCAAATGTCGTCCAATTCATTGGCACGGCTTTTCCCTAGCAATTGGGCCTCGGTGCTGACAGCCTTTTCTTTCAGGCGGGCGGAGATTGGATTGTAAAGGCCGACGATCAGTCCACCAAACAATACGGCGACGACCAGCGGCGCTAACAGAAATTGCCATGCGGAGAGGCCGCAGGCCCGGGCAATTACCAATTCGAGTTTGCGGGACAGATCAAGCAGGGTCAGCATGCCGCCAAATAAAACGGCGAAGGGAAAGACCTGCTCGGCAATGGCGGGCGTGCGCATCAGCGACAACCGCGCCAAGGCCAGACTGGTGGCTTGTGGCACATCACTGGTTCGCCGCAGCAATTCGACGAAATCGAGCATATAGATCAGCGCGAATACAGTCAGGAACACGATCAGCATGGCGCGCGCGAAGCGGCGGCCAAGATAAAGGGCGAGTGTTGGGGATCCGAACAGAGCTGAGATCATGCACCAGCCCCTCTGACAATGCGCACCGGCCGCGCCAACAGGCTCCGACCACCACAGCCAATAAAGATCGCGAGACTGAGGGCCGCTAAGGGCAGCAGATAGGCCAGCGGGGTGAGTACGGGAAACCGCACCATCAGGCTTGAAAGGGCAAAGCTGCCGATGCGTAAGCCTACCACCCCAATGACGGCGGCGGCCATCGCCAGGCCGCGCCCTTGTCGTGTGGTGCGGGCCACGCCGAGGGCGGCAAAGCCGATCATGCCAAAGGCCAGTGCATAAAGCGGTGCGGTAATCCGGTCATGCAATTCCGCTTTGATACGGCCCAATTGGGCCGGGGTCAGGGTCTCGCTGTCGGCCGGGGACAGCAATTGCCATGTCGTGCGCTCCCGTGGTTTGGCATAAATGGATTGATTGTCGGCGCTAAATTGACTGAGATCGAATGCATAACGCTGGAAGGTGACAATTTGCGGGATCGGATTGACCTTATTTTCGCGCTGGACGCTGCCATTTTCCAACAAAAGATAGGATTGGCCGTTGGCCTCCAGCGTTTGACCGCGTTCAGCGACATAAATCGCGGTGCGTTCGGGGTCGCGGCGATCTTGAATGAAGATCCCCATCAAAGCGGGACCTGATTTTTCACGAAAATGAAAAATCAATCCGCGGTCGATTTGTGAGAATTGTCCTTCCCGGACAATATTTGACACCACATCGGCACGAATCTTAGTCACCACATCGCGCAAAACCATAAAGCTTTGCGGCATGATCCAGATCGTTAAGGCGGCAACCACAGTTGCCACGAGCAAAGAGAGGGTGATGAATGGGCGTAAAAGGCCAAACGGAGACAGGCCGGTGGCACTCATCACAATCAACTCGCTGTCACCATTGAGCCGATTAAGCGTATAAAGAATGGCGATGAACAGCGCGACAGGCGCAATAATCGCAATCAGCGATGGTAATGAGAGGCCCGTGACCATTAAAAAAATGATCAGCGATTGCCCTTTGGTGGTGACCAGATCGAATTCCCGCACAGCTTGCGACAACCACACCACGCCCGCCAAAACAGCCAGCGTGAGAAAAGTCGCCACAAACGCATTTTTGAACAGATATCGTTCGATCAGGGTCATAAAGAGAGCTTAGTTAGAGTGACAGGGTTGACGGTGTAACAAAAGGCTTGATCCGGGTCACGCAGGATAGATCTTGCTCTCGCTCCACAAGGGTTTAAACCATGTAGAGAAGTGATTCCAGAGCGGGATGCCAGACTTGGTATGAATAATTCCGGTCTATTGACATGTTTTTACGAATGGGGAGCCGTTGACCATGACGATTGATCTTAAAGTCTCGTTTTCGAAAGTTGCTTTGCCGGACAGCGGTACTTTGGTGCTTTTTGCCGCTGAAGGCGGGATTTTGGGACGCGAAACCACTGCTCTGATCGGAAAAGAGGGGCATGAGGCGATCAAGCGGGCTGTTGAGGCGGAAGAATTCAAAGGTAAAGAACATTCTGTGCTGGTGATCCCAGCCCCGCATGGCTTTGCGGCCAACCGTCTTGTGGTCGTGGGCATCGGCACCGAGAAACAACGCAATGAGACGCGGTTTTTGAATCTTGGCGGCGTGATTGCCCAACAGCTCAGCAAAGGGGGCAAGGCCACCATCGTGCTGACCGGGCCAGAGGATTGGAAAGTGGATGGCAAGGCCGCGGCCGATTTAGCGCTCGGTATTCATTTGCGGCTCTATCGGTTTGATCGCTACAAATCGCGGACGAAAGATGAGGGGAAATCCAGCAAGCTCAGCTTGAACGTCAAGATTGCCTGCCAACAGGCTGATCAGGCCCGTGATGCCTATGGGCATTCCGAGGCGGTCGCGGACGGTGTGAATTTGGCACGCGATCTCGTCAATGAACCTGCCAATGTGTTGACCCCCGAAGCCTTTGCCAAAAAAGCGGCCTCTTTATCGAAGCTTGGCGTGTCGATTGAAATCTTGGATGAGAAGCAGCTGGAAAAAATCGGCATGCGCGCCTTGCTGGCAGTCGGGCAGGGCTCGCGGCAAAAAAGCCATGTGGTCATTATGCGGTGGCATGGCGTGAAAGGCAGCAAGGATAAAAAGAGCAAGCCGATTGCCTTTATCGGCAAAGGCGTGTGCTTTGATACGGGCGGTATTTCCATCAAGCCTGCCGGAGGCATGGAAGATATGAAAGGCGATATGGCAGGTGCAGCCTGTGTGGTTGGGTTGATGCACACCTTAGCGGCCCGTAAAGCGCGTGTGGACGCGGTAGGGGTGATTGGTCTGGTTGAAAATATGCCGGATGGTAATGCACAGCGCCCGGGCGATATAGTTAAATCCTATGATGGGCAGACCATTGAAGTCATCAATACCGATGCGGAAGGGCGTTTGGTTCTCGCAGATTTGCTGGCTTATGTGCGTGATCGTTTCAAGCCAGATTTCATGATCAATCTTGCAACTTTGACGGGCGCTATTCTGGTGGCGTTGGGACAAGATCATGCGGGCCTGTTTTCAACCGATGACGGCTTGTCGGATCGTTTGACTTCGGCTGGTTTGGCAACGGGTGAAAAAGTTTGGCGGATGCCGCTTGGTCCAGCCTATGACAAAATGATCGACAGTAAATTTGCCGATATGAAAAATTCAGCGGGTCGCTATGCGGGCGCCATTACTGCCGCACAATTTTTACGCCGCTTTGTCGGGGATGTGCCATGGGCGCATTTGGATATCGCTGGAACGGGAATGGCAGCGTCCACCAATGATCTCAATCAAAGCTGGGGTCCGGGTTGGGGCGTGCGTTTGCTCGATCATTTGGTCGCAACCCATCACGAATAAAGCAAGGGGCGAATAAGCGCAGCGCATGACCGATGTCTGGTTTTATCATTTGCAAACACGGCCCCTCGAAGAGACCTTGCCGCGTTTGCTGGAGCTGAGTCTGGGACGGGATTGGAATGTTGTTGTCCAATCACCAGATCCGCAACGCATTGAAGCGCTAGATCAGATCTTGTGGAGTTTTCGTGACGATTCGTTTTTGCCGCATGGACGGGAAGGCGATGCGTTGCAGGCCCATGATCCGATCATCTTGGCAACCAGTGCGGCCAATCCCAATCAGGCTGTTTTGAGGGTGTTGATTGATCGCGCGCCTTTACCAGAGGATGCGCAGGCCTATCAGCGCATTGTGTTGATGTTTGATGGTCAGGACGAGGCGGCTTTGGTGGATGCGCGGGCGCAATGGACCAAAGCAAAAGCGATGGGCTTGGATGTCACCTATTGGCAGCAGGATGAGACGGGAGCATGGGGAAAACGTCATGGGTGAGTGTCATCAGTCAAAGCTTATCAACGCATGTCGGCTCACATCTCTCAGACGCTCAAGCGCTTTGAGCCTGCTGATCTGTTTGGTTTTGACAGGATGTTTGGGCACGCGGGATCGACCCGCACCGCCGCAAATGGCCGCTGCACCTGCACCAAGCGCGGCTGTTGCGCCTGAATCTTTTGGTCCGATTGTGTTGGAGAGCGGGCAATGTAGCGAAGCGATCGCATTTGATCTTGCGACCTTGCGGGCCCGTCAGACGGATGAAAGCCTGCAAGGCTTGGGGGAATGCGCGTTAGTCGCCCTGAAAGGTCAACCGCTCAGCGTTCAAACCGGCAGCAGTCCGAATGCGCGCCGAGAGACGACCATGCTCTATATGGAGCCAACAGGAAAAGCGGTTTACCTGTTCTCTGATAATAAACTGACTCGTGTGGTGCGCGCGGCGCAATAAAGCCTCACTGGGCGCGGGCTTGATCGAGCGCTTCGCTGGCTTCCAGCCATTCTTGTTCGGCCAGCGCCAGCGCCTCGGCGACATCGCGGCGTTGGGTTGCCAGTTGGGTGGCTTTGTCGGCTTGTTTGAGAAACGCATCCGGATCAGATAGCGCAAGATCAATCCGATCAATCAGTGTTTGGAATTTTTCCATTTTGGCTGAGGCGCTGGAAAGTTTTTTTCGTAACTCAGTCAGATCAGCTTTGCTTTTTGGGGTAGACGCAATGCCAACCGCAGCCTGTTTGGGTTTTTCTGCGGCTGTGGGTGATTGCGCCTCCAACAATGTCTGTCGATAGTTTTCAATATCTCCAGCAAAGGGCCTTACGGTTCCTTGATGGACGAGCCATAAACGGTCAGCGCAGGATTCAATGAGAAAGCGATCATGGGAAATCAAAATGACCGCGCCCTCATAATCATTGATCGCTTCCATCAGGGCGAGACGGGAGTCGATATCGAGATGGTTTGTCGGTTCATCCAAAATCAGCAGATGTGGTCCCTCAAAACTTGCCAGCCCCATCATCAGGCGAGCTTTTTCGCCACCCGATAAGCGGGTTATCGGTGTATCGGCTTTGGCGCCTGAAAATCCCATGCGGGCGCAGCGGGCTCTTATGCGCGCTTCGGTTCCCTCCGGCATGCGGGCGGCGACATGGGCATAAGGGGTGGTGTTCTCGACCAATTCGTCGAGTTGGTGTTGGGCAAAATAACCGACTTTCAATTTGCTGGATCGACGCAGCTGGCCTGATAGCGCGGGCAATTTTCCTGCAACCAATTTGGCAAAGGTGGATTTGCCGTTCCCGTTTGAACCAAGCAAGCCAATCCGGTCATCATCGGCGATCACCAGACTTAATTTGCTCAAAACTGCCGTTTCGCCATATCCGGTTGAGACATCCTCCATCGCCACAATCGGGGGCGCGAGAGGGCGTTCGGGGGAAGGCATATCGAAGGGGAGCACGTCTTGATCAATAATCGTGGCGATCGGCGCCAGCTTTTCGAGACGTTTGACGCGGGATTGAGCTTGCGTAGCTTTAGAGGCTTTGGCTTTGAACCGATCAACAAAGGCTTGCAGATGGCGGCGTTCGTCCTCTTGCTTCTTTTTTAATTTGAGTTGCAGAGCTTGTTTTTCGGCGCGCTGGCGCTCAAACTGATCATAGCCGCCGCGATAGAGAAATAATTTACCCTGATCGAGATGCAAAATATGATCGACGGATTGGTTGAGCAAATCGCGGTCATGGCTGATCACCACCGCCATATAGGGATAATGGGCCAAATAATCCATCAGCCACAATGTGCCCTCAAGATCGAGATAATTGGTCGGCTCATCGAGCAATAACAGATCGGGCTTGATAAATAGGACGGCGGCAAGGGCCACCCGCATCCGCCATCCCCCCGAAAAAGAGGCGCAGGACCGTTGTTGGGCGTCTGTGTCAAAGCCCAGTCCATTCAGAATCGCTGCTGCCCGGGCGGGTGCGGAATGGGCATCAATATCGGCCAAACGGATTTGAATTTCCGCAATCCGATGCGGATCGGTGGCCTTTTCCGCTTCCTTGAGCAAGGCGGCGCGCTCGGTATCGGCTTCCAGCACCACATCCAGCAGGCAGGCCGTGCTGTCGGGGGCTTCTTGGGCCACGGC
>CAWUMW010000109.1:0-7698 GCA_963923415.1 uncultured Hyphomicrobiales bacterium
CCGTTCCCCTAGGGCTTTGAGCACCTGCACGCTCACCGCTTGATCATTCACCAAAGCACGCGTGCGTCCATCCGCCATTTGAATGCGGCGTAAAATGAGATCCCCCTCACAGGCGATCTCATGCGTATGCAAAAGCGATAAAACGGGATGATCTTCGCTCACCGAAAAAACGGCTGTTACTTGTCCTTGGGCTTGACCATGCCGGACCAGCGATCCATCCCCGCGCCCGCCCAAAGCTAACGCAAACGCATCCAATAGAATGGACTTTCCGGCTCCCGTTTCGCCGGTCAGAACACTCATCCCCGCGGCGAAACCCAGACTCAATCGATCGATTAACACAATGTCGCGGATGGCAAGTTCAACCAGCATCAGCGCTCGCCTTTACTCCGACCCTAGCGGGTTGTCTAACCGAGACCGACGGATTTAAACAGCTTGCTCATCCAAGAATCCGTGCTTTCGCGCGGCTCCAGCCCCTTGCTTTGCAGCAAAGTATAGGTGTCTTGATACCATTTGCTGTCAGGGAAATTATGCCCCAATACGGCAGCGGCGGTTTGCGCCTCATTGGCAATCCCCAGCGCCATATAGGCTTCGGCAAGACGCGCCAACGCCTCTTCAGTTTGGTTGGTGCGTTGATATTGCGATACCACCGTGCGGAAGCGGTTAATCGCGGCGGTGTAATTATGCCGCTTCAAATAATAGCGTCCGATATCCATTTCCCGCCCGGCCAACTGATCTTGTACCACGGTAATTTTGAATCGTGCATCAGACGCATATTCGGATTTGGGCCAACGTTCGACAATTTCTCGGAAGGCATTTAACGCCTTGTCCGCCCGATCCTGATCGCGCGCCACGTCGGGGATCTGATTGTAATAGGCATTGGCCATCATATAGGCCACATAAGCCGCATCCTCACTGGCGGGATAAAGCCCCATAAAGCGTTTGCCGGCAATAGCGGTCTCATCATAATTGCGGGCGTTGTAATGGGCATAGGTCTGCATCAACAAAGCCTTCTTCGACCATGTCGAGAAAGGATATTCCCGATCAAGCTTTGCAAAGCGTTTGGCCGCCGCATCAAACGAGCTTTCATTGAGCAAAGCCAGCCCTTGATTATAAAGAAGTTCGGCAGGCTGCGCGGCTTTGATCTCAGGCTTATAAGGCTCATCATCGCCAAAAGGATTGAGCGAAGACAGCGTATCACAGCCCGCCAAATTTAAGGCCATCATAAGGACCATCAACGGGCGCATGAGCCATGCGGGAGAAGGCAGAGACAGGCCAGAAAGCAGTTGCATGGAGATCCTCAAAAATCATAGGGCGACTTGTTTCGGTCATTCAGGACCATCTTACTAGCGCAATGCGCGTCCCAAAGCCAGCGCAACACCCGCCTTAAAGATGACATCGATGGACGGTTTCGCCGCCCGTCCACGCCCGATCATCTGGGCTTTATGCATGAAAAAGGTTACAATTTGGTCAAAATCACCAAAAATGCGGTTTTTCCCAACGAATGAAGGCGAGAAAGACCGAGCCTTGGTCACTGCATCCGTCACTGAAAAAAGCGGGACAGATGTCAGTTGCGCTTACGCTTCGGCCAAAACCCGGGCGTCGCTTGGTACCGGTTCGGACGACAATTGGCTGGCCGTCACATAGCGCCACGCGCTCGAATCGGCGAATAAAGCATTCAACATGGCAATATTCATGCGATGGCCACCGCAATAGGAGCGATACAGGCCGATCAAGGGCGCGCCTGCCAAAGACAAATCCCCCACCGCATCCAATGTCTTGTGGCGCACGAATTCATCAGACCAGCGCAATCCATCGGGATTGACCACCCCTGTCTCATCCAAAGCTACCGTATTGTCCAATGAAGCGCCCAGTGCATAGCCCGCTTTGCGCAAATGTTCGACATCGCGCATGAAGCCAAATGTGCGCGCCCGCGCAAAATCACGCCGGAAATTCATCAAATCCAGATCGAGGTTCTTTTTTTGTCGTCCGATCACGGGTGTGGGAAAATCAATCTCCACTTCCAGTCGGAAACCTTTGGCATGCGGGACCAATTCGGCCCAACCCTTGCCGTGCTCAATCCGCACTGGTTTTAAAACTTCAATATAACGGCGCGGCGCTGAAAAACGCACCATGCCCGCATCATCCAGCGCTTCCAGAAAAGCAGCCGAAGAACCGTCCATGATCGGCATTTCCGGTCCATCAATTTCAACCAGCACATTATCAATGCCAGACGCATAAAGAGCGGCCATCAGATGTTCGATGGTCGAAACCGATCCGGTCTCCACATCCCCCACGACTGTGCATAATTCCGTTGCAGTCACAGAGCGCCAATTGGCACGAATCCGGCGGCTCATGCCCTCAGCGAGACCGGTGCGCAAAAACACAACCCCCGTATCGGCATTGGCAGGATGCAAGATCATCCGCGCCGGTGCACCGGAATGGACGCCAATTCCTGACAACTCGACACTGGTCCGAATGGTCGTTTGCTTGGTCTGCATCATCACGCTCTGATCTCCCGAAGACCTACTCTGGCCCGAAAACCCACTCTGAACACTTTCAACAGCTCCCTGAGAGGGTTTTTCGCTGGTTAGTCTTCCGCTTTTTCGTCTAGCATTTCTTCGTCTTGCACTTTTACGTCTTGGGCCCGTTTGCAGACCAACCGAAGCTGGCTTGTCCGGACAGATCCCGGTTCCATTCTTGATCCTAGGCCTAGGCGTCAAGTGTGTCCCCGTCATCTCCGCACCTCTCTAGGCCAACCCCCCAGCGAAGGGAAATCAAGCTTTCTAACGCTTTGTAACAAACTGTAACGCATTGATTTATATATAAAAAAAGCCCGCCTGGAAGAGGCGGGCTCATCATCATCCGAAAAACTGGGACCGACTCATTGCGACTGGCGGCGCAAGAAAGCGGGGATTTCCAATTGGTCATCCTCAAAGGCCCGCGACTGGTTTTGCGGCTGCGGCGCCAAAGCCGGACGCTTGGCGAAGTCCTGCGGGGCCATCGGCGCGCCCATTCCAGAAAAGGCAGGGGCCGGAGCGGGTGCAGGCTGAAGCGGCGCTGTGGCCTGTTCAACGGGTTTGTCAGCCTTGCGACCAAATCCCGCGGCAGCCAGACGATCGATCAGCGAGGCGCGTTTGCGCTCGGGAGCGGGTTCAGGCTGGGTCAGACCACGCGAAGCAGCGAGGCTTTGCTGAGCAACAAAGGGCAAATCCTCAATCGTTGGCATCCGCGGAGCGCGCACGGGTTGTTCGGGCTGCGGCGGAATGAATGAGGTCGGAGAGGCATAAGACGGGGCCTGCGGTGCAGCTGGCATCGGCGCTTGCGGCATCACGGCATGAGGCATGGTAGCCTGTGGCATGGTCGCCTGTGGCATCGCATAAGCGGGCTGATAAGCAGCGGGTTGAGGCGCATGGGCTGGGGCCTGCATCGGCTCATGCTGAGCGTAAGCGGGCGCTTGGGCCACTGGATTGGCCCGCAAAGCGGGGCGTTGGCCTTGATCGGCATAAGCAGCATGAGGCGCCATGCTTGGTGCAGGCGCACGAGACGCTGCGGCCGCCGCAGCTGCAGCGGAAGCGCGTTGCGCTTGTTCGATTTCAGCCTGTTGAGCAGCAAGACGCGCTTGGTCTTGAGCGCCCACCTGATAGCGTGCGCCCATTTCAGCCGCCGCAAGGCCCTTTTCGCGCATCATTTCGGCATAGTCGATCCCGGTTGCAACCACCGACACCCGCACAATACCTTCCAGCGAGTCATCACGGGTTGCCCCGAAGATCACATTGGCTTCTTGATCCACTTCCTCACGGATACGGGTTGCCGCTTCATCGACTTCATAAAGGGTCAGATCAGCGCCACCGGTGATCGAGATCAGCAAGCCGCGCGCGCCCCGCATCGACACATCATCAAGCAAAGGATTGGCAATGGCCGCTTCCGCCGCCCGCAAAGCGCGCTTTTCGCCACTGGCTTCGCCGGTGCCCATCATCGCTTTGCCCATTTCACGCATCACAGCGCGCACATCGGCAAAATCAAGATTGATCAAACCTTCTTTGACCATCAAATCGGTGATGCACGCCACACCCGAATACAGCACCCGGTCGGCCATCGAAAACGCATCGGCAAAGGTCGTCTGCTCATTGGCAACCCGGAACAAATTCTGGTTCGGGATAACGATCAGCGTATCAACCGATTTTTGCAATTCGGAGATCCCGGATTCTGCTAACCGCATCCGGCGTGTGCCTTCAAAATGGAACGGCTTGGTCACCACACCCACCGTCAAGATGCCCAGTTCACGGGCTGCGCGCGCAACAATCGGCGCCGCTCCGGTTCCAGTTCCCCCGCCCATGCCCGCGGTGACGAAGACCATATGCGCGCCGGCCAGCTGGTCGCGAATTTCGTCAATCACCTCTTCAGCGGCCGCCCGGCCAACTTCAGGTTGCGAGCCCGCACCCAGACCTTCGGTGACCTGAATGCCCATTTGGATCACACGATGCGCTTTGGTGGAGGTGAGCGCCTGTGCGTCGGTATTGCCGACCACAAATTCACACCCCTGCAAACCCAATTCGATCATATTGTTGACCGCATTGCCCCCCGCACCCCCGACACCAAAAACGGTAATCCGGGGTTTCAATTCACGGATATCGGGAACCTTGAGATTGATTGTCATCATCTGGCCTCTCGCTTGGGGGTGCTTGCGGCACCCATTGCAGTCATCATCAACCGGATTGGGAATGATCCCGCCCCTTTATTCAAAAACTTTCTTTCAACCAACGGCCCATTTTTGAAAAATAGCCGTCTGTCCCGGTGGCCAGAAATTGGCCTGATTCGACCGGTTCGAATCGTTCGAGCCCCGCGACCTGCGGATAGACCAAAAGGCCAATCGGGGCTGCGAAGGCTGGTCCCTTCATTGCATCCGGCAGGCCTTGAACACCCAGCGGACGCCCCACACGCACTTGTTTGGACAAGATGCGGCGGGCCAGTTCGGGCATGCCTAAAAGCTGCGCCGTGCCCCCAGTGAGCACAATTCGCCGATTCATGACACCCCCCAGACCGGCAGAAGTCAGCCGATCGCGCACAAATTCTAAAATTTCTTCAACACGCGGCTTGATCACCCGAACCAAATGCGACTTTGGCACATGATGAACCGCATTGCGGTCTTCATCATCAACCGACTCAACCGCAATCGTTTCCCGATCATCAGAGGCAGAGGCAATTGTTGATCCGAACAAGGTTTTCAATCGCTCTGCATGGGTCAATGTAGTGGTAAAACCGCGTGCAATATCGGTGGTGATATGATTGCCCCCGACGGCCACCGCATCACTATGCACCAATGCCCCACCCGCAAACACGCCAACACTGGTCGTGCCAGCCCCAAAATCAACCACCGCCACACCCATTTCGGCTTCATCATCGACCAAAACAGACAGGCCCGAGGCATAAGGACCCGCAACAACGGCCTCAACCTCTAAATGGCAACGTTCAACCGCCAGCATCAAATTGCGCACGGCATATTCATCACTGGTGACAACATGCATATCGACGCCCAGCTTGCGCCCCAACATGCCGAGCGGCTCACGAATCCCGCGCACACCATCAAGGGTGAATCCGGTTTCTAATGCATGCAAAACGCTGCGTTGGGGTAAAATACTGTTCACGCTGGCTTGTGCGAAGGCCCGATTGAGATCCGCATGGCTCACGCTCTCGCCCCGCAAGCCGATTTCTGCCGAAAAACTGCGCGAGCCCAAACGCCCGCCTGTCATGCTGACAATCACCGAGCGGATTTCCACCCGCGCCATGCGTTCAGCCGCATCAACCGCCTGCCGGATCGACAATTCAGCGGCTTCCAGATCGACCACCGCCCCGGCCTTTAATCCGCGTGCCCGTTGATGACCGATCCCGATAATTTGCGCACGATGGGTCCGCCCCCGCAGCAAATCACTCTCAGAAACCGGATCAAGTCGCGCAATCAAACACACAACTTTGCTGGTTCCGACATCAAGCACCGAAATCACTGTACTGCGACGCGGCGAAATCGGCTTCATCCGAGGGGTAACGGTTGAACGACTCATGTCGGGCTGCCTTTCACTTTGGCGAGTTTTTTAAGCATGTCCGCACGTTCCGCTAACGCTTCTTCACTCAACCGCAGCACAACCCGATCCGGCATCCGCAAATCAACCGCAACAATCGCCCGATCCAATAATTTTTGTTCCCGCACCAGCGTTGCCAAACGCGCAATCGCTTCGCCTTCCCCTTCTTCAGGCAAACGCGCCTCAATGCCGCGATCCAATTTCAAGGTCCAGCGCCGTCCGCCCACCATAATCGCCGATTGAATATGCGGTTTGAGCAGAGGCTCCGCATCCAGAAATTGCATCAAAGACCGGGCGCGCAGATTAGCCCCTTCACCCACCACCAGCGGCGTCCCTTTGGGCATATCGCCGCGGAATTTATCAATGACCGCGCCATCGGGAGAAATCACCAACAGTTCGCCTTTGGACTGCCACAGCGCAAAGCCTTCGCGCTCGGTGACATGCAAGGCAAGACCATGCGGGTAATTTTTGCGCAATTCCACATCCTTGACCATCGGCAAGGCCAGTAAATTGTCGCGCACGCTTTCAAGATCAATGAAAGGCAAAGCCTGACCAGTGCGCAAACCCGAAGCCGACAGCACCGTAGCTTCCGATAAATCAGCGAGGCCGGACATGCTGATCTCGGTCAATTCGAATCCAGCGACGCGCCCCAAAGCATGGAAGGGGTCGCCCGTTGCCGACAAAAAGGCATCCGCATGGCCGCCCCGTACCAACCCATACGAGAAGGATAACACAATCAGACAGCAAGCCAGCAGGCTGCCCGTCCCATAAGGAACAAGATCCACCAAGGCCAATAGAGGCGCTGGCACACGCATGCGAGCCTGCCGCCAACGGCCAGGACGCGCGCCCATCGACGCTGCGGAATAGCCTGCCCGCAAGCCCCGCCCCGTTATCGCCCGAAGGAAGCGTCCTCCACCATCCATTGCACCAACTCACCAAATGAAAGCCCAGCATGGGCAGCCAGTTCGGGCACCAGCGAGGTCTCGGTCATTCCGGGTTGCGTGTTCACTTCCAGACAAACCAGTCGGCCAGTGCCGTCTGCCTGTTCGTCAAATCTGAAGTCAGCACGACTCACGCCACGACAGCCGAGAGCACGATGCGCCGTCAGAGCCAACTCTTGAACATTTTGGTAAATAAATGGTTTAAGATCCGTGGCCAAAACGTGAACAGAACCACCTTTTGAATATTTGGCTTCGAAATCGTAAAGATCGCCCGCCGCCGGACGAATATCGATGACCCCCAAAGGACGGTCATTCATCACCGCACAGGTTAATTCGCGCCCCGGAATATAGGTTTCAACCAAGACTGATTCGCCATAAGGCCAATCGGCCCGCACTAATTCTTGCGGTGGATGCGTCCGCTCTGAGCGAATAATGATCACCCCAACCGATGATCCCTCGCTGACCGGCTTGATCACATAAGGCGGCGGCAAAATATGACGCTGCGCCGCTTCAAAGCGCGAAACAGTCACCCCTTCAGCCACGGGCACGCCGGACGCCGCCATCACAGCTTTTGCCCGATCCTTCTGCATGGCCAGCGCCGAAGCCAACACACCCGAATGGGTATAGGGGATCTGCAACATTTCCAAAATGCCCTGCATCACCCCATCTTCACCAAACCG
>CAWUMW010000110.1:0-7664 GCA_963923415.1 uncultured Hyphomicrobiales bacterium
CTGGCCTTGCTGTTTTGGCATCGCCAAATGAGATCGGGTCTGAGCCCGATCATAGAATAACGCCCACGGACCGCACCGCCTTCAACCGATTCCAGCAAAAAGCTCGGACCAGCAAAAGCACCACGGAGTTTGATAAAGGCGGAAACCGGTGTTTCCAAATCCCCGACCAGCGTTGTCATGACAAGCTGCGCCTGGCCCTCTTGATGAGCCGCCGTAAAAGTTTCAAAATCCGGCATAAAAGCCTGGGTCGTCATTAATTGGTCTTTCCGGTTGCCGTTAGCAGGGCGGCGTCATTGATAACAACCCCCATTTTCAGACGCGCATCGGCAATAAATTGAGCAATCACATCATCGCTCAGGGACAGCGCAACTTCATTGGCCAATGTGGAGCGCGCAGCCGGATCCATTTTGGGAAGACGGGCGGACTCGACAACAAAAATCACCCGCTCCTCATTGCTATCACCAAGCGCGGAAGCCGCTTGACCAACGGGGGTCAGAAAGACTTGAGATAACACGGTCGCGCTCAGATCCTTGGCGGGTGTTTGGCGCGTCAGATCAGTGAGTCCTTTGACGGGCGCGCGTTCCTTTTCAGCCAAGACTGAAAGCTTGGTGCCGCCATTCAGCGTGCGGACCAAATCGCTGGCTTTTTGCGACAGCAAGCGGGCGCGTTCATCATCGATCCACGCTGTTTTGACCGTCTCAAGGGCTTCGGCCAAAGTCCGGTCGCGGGCCGGTGTGATTGTGTCGACGCTAAACCAAATGAGGCTGCCATCTTGCAAGGTGAGAGCATCGGTGTCGGCATTGACTTCATTGCTGAAAATTGCCGGTAGCAGATTTTGTGGCGCGACAATTTGATCAAGCAAAGCGCCTTTGGAATTGCGTCCGCTGGCATCGCTCTCGGCAATCTGAAGGGCTTTCAGACCCAGTTCGGTCGCAATAACAGAGAGCGGTTTTGCGGCAGCCCGTTGGTCCTCGATTTGTTCGCGGAGGTCGCGGATTTTTTCGCGGGCTTTTTGCAACGCCAATTCCTGACGCAGATTGCCTGAAACAGTGGTGTAAGGCGTTTCAACGCTCGGATTGATGCTGTAAACTTCAAGCAGCACTTTTCCAAAACGCCCTTCAATTGGTGCGAGCAAGCCTGTTGCTGCGGCTGAGAAGGCTGCCTCGCGCACTGCCGGATCAGCAATGGCTGATTTTTCAACCAGGCCCAAATTGGTTTCCGTTTCGCTGATGCCCAAAAGGGTTGCGATTTCGCTCAATGATTTGCCATCTTTCAAAGCGCTTTCTGCTTTACTTGTTTTGGCGCTGTCATTGAGCACAAGCTGGCGCAGGCCACGTGTTTCAGGCGTGACAAAGCGTGCGGCTTTGGTTTTTTCATAGGCTGCTTTGGTCTCATCCTCGCTGACTTGGATGGAGCCTGACAGATCAATCGGGCGGAGGGGAACAAAGGTAAAGCCACGATATTCGGGAGCGCGGAAGGCGCTGCTGCGTTCGTTAAAAAAGGCGGTTAATTGCGCCTCTGTCGGAGCAGGAATGGCAGAGACGGGCTCTGCTTGAATCGTCATCATGGTGATGCTGCGTTGCTCCTGCCGGAAGCGATGCAAGACGGCAATTGTTGATGCAGGTGCGGGCATGCTGCCCGCCATAGCTTCAGCGATTTGCCCCCGCAAATAGACAATACGCTGCCCTGCGATAAACCCATCTTCTTGATAACCGCTTTGGCGCAGCGCCTCATCAAACAAAGCCCGACTGAATTTGCCATCCGCACCAGCAAAATTAGGATCGCTCAAAACCGCTTTGGCAATTGCGTCTTGACCAAATTCAAGTTTCCAATCGCCAATAAAATGATCCAAGACTTTTTCATTGATCATGCGATCCAGCACCCGCTGGTCGAGCCCGAAATTAAGCGCTTCTTGATTGGTCAAATTACGGCGAATACGCTGTGAAATGGATTGGATTTCATTTTGATAGGCGGCTTTAAATTCTAAAATGCTAATTTCCTGCTTGCCAATTTTGGCCAGCGCATTGGTATTGAAGTTACGGATCATGTCGCCGATGCCCCAGATGCCGAAACTCAAAATCAGCATGCCGAACAACACAGTTGTAATCAGGCGTCCGACAAAAGAATTGCCGACTTTACGAAATCCGTCCAACATTTGCGATCATTCCGTTCAGAGGTCAACGAGGCTGCGCGATCATCGGTTTAACCCACCGATCTCGCAATGAACCGTGCTGCTACCACAAAAAGGCAGATCTTGTCCTTTTTTTTTGGTCCCCCTTTTTTGGTCCTTATTGACATGCTGCGGCCAGAGAAGGGCCTGATCCTGCCTTTTGGTCCATCTTGACTGGTTTTTTATGCGAATTGTTGGGAAAACAGCCTGTCCAAAAGGGCAATTGGGGCAATTTTTTTACAAAACCACATTTCGACCAGTTGACCCCATCTCAGGCTTTGCTATCGAAAGTGCCATCATTGGAGAAATAACGATGTCTCAAGGCCCTCAAGCGATCATTGCTGGTAACTGGAAAATGAATGGGTTACGTGCCAATTTGATGGAATTATCCCTCATGGGCGCGCAATTTACCCCGGATTTGCGCAAAAAATGCGATTTGTTGATTTGCCCGCCCTTTCCGGTTTTGGGACTGGCTGCCGAGATGGCGCGCGGGACTGGAATTAGAATTGGCGCACAAGATTGCCATGAAAAATATTCAGGCGCCCATACGGGTGATGTGTCGGCCAATATGATCTTTGATTGTGGGGCGACGAGCGTCATCGTCGGCCATTCCGAGCGGCGGATTGATCATAAAGAGCGCGATATGGCCATTGCCGCAAAAGCCCAGTCTGCCATGGATATTGGCTTGCAAGCCATTGTTTGTATTGGGGAAACTAAAGCGGAGCGGGAAGCTGGACGGGCAATCTCGGTCGTGCGGAGGCAGTTGAAAGGCTCTTTGCCCGCGGCCTGTAATCCTAAGCATTTGGTGATTGCCTATGAGCCTGTGTGGGCGATTGGCACCGGTCTTACCCCGACCAATGATGATATTTTGGAAGTTCATGCTGCGATCCGTGCGGATTTGCGGCGTCGTTTTGGCAAGGTCGAAGGGCAGCAGGTCCGTATTCTTTATGGTGGGTCTGTCAAACCGAATAATGCCAAAGAGATTTTGGCCCTAGACAATGTCAATGGCGCCCTTGTGGGGGGAGCAAGTCTCAAAGCGTCTGATTTTATGGGCATTGCGGCTGCTTTGGCCTAGGGTCAGACCTCATTCATTTTGCATCTTGATGCGGGCTTTAATGCGGGCCCTCTCATTTGTGCCTGCGTGCGGGCAGTAGGGGAGAGGGCTTTCTTTGGCCGGGCGGCCATGCTAGACGCAGGGCCAGTGATGAGGATGCGGCGGTTCGACCCCGCTTTTATGAAAACAGGTTGATGATGCAACAGATTTTAATTGTCGTGCATTTGGTGATTGTGCTGGCTTTGGTTGGCGTAATCTTGTTGCAGCGCTCTGATTCTGGCGCTTTGGGCGGCTTGGGCGGCGGTGGCGGCGGGCTTTCCGGCTTTATGACAGGGCGCGGGCAGGCCAATGCGTTGACGCGGGCGACCGCCATTCTGGCGACGTGTTTTTTCCTCACCAGCATTGCTTTGGCGGTTTTAGCGTCTTCATCGAGCAAGCCACGTTCGGTGATTGATGATGCGGCGAGCAAATTGCCAGCGCAATCGGCGCCAGCTGGCGGTGTTCTTGACCAGCTCAGACAGATCGACAAGCAAGCCCCGACGGCACCGCAGGTACCCAATACCCGCTGATGGTCGTTGTTGTTTTTCGTCTCAAGGCCGGTTTTCCGGCCTTTTTCTTTGATAAAAATGTGAATTTCGGAGTGTCGCGGATCCTTGCGACTTCTCGAATCAGGCAGCACTGGACAGAGTAAAATCCCATGGCGCGATATGTATTCATAACAGGCGGTGTGGTTTCCTCCTTGGGTAAAGGGCTGGCGTCAGCGGCTCTTGGTGCCCTTCTTCAAGCTCGAGGCTATACGGTAAGGCTGCGCAAGCTGGATCCATATTTGAATGTCGATCCCGGAACGATGAGCCCTTATCAACATGGCGAAGTCTTCGTCACCGATGACGGGGCCGAGACCGATTTGGATCTTGGGCATTATGAACGCTTTACCGGTCGGCCAGCTTGCAAAGCTGACAATATAACCACCGGCCGGATTTATCAGGATATTATTACCAAAGAACGGCGCGGCGATTATCTCGGCGGTACCGTGCAGGTCATTCCGCATGTCACCAATGCCATCAAGGATTTCGTTCTAGAGGGCAATGATAGCTATGACTTTGTGCTGGTCGAAATAGGCGGCACAGTCGGTGATATCGAAGGCCTGCCGTTTTTTGAAGCGATCCGGCAATTGGGCAATGATCTGCCGCGTGGCCATGCTGTTTATGTGCATCTGACGCTGCTGCCCTTTATTCCGACGGCGGGCGAATTGAAAACCAAGCCGACCCAACATTCGGTCAAGGAATTACGCTCGATTGGGATTCAGCCCGATATTTTATTGTGTCGGTCGGATCGTGAAATTCCGGTTGAAGAGCGTCGCAAACTGGCTTTGTTTTGCAATGTGCGCGAGACCGCTATTATTGAGGCGCTGGATGTTGGCTCGATTTATGATGTGCCTGCGGCCTATCATAAAGCCGGATTGGATCAGGAGATTTTGGCGGCCTTTGGGATTGAGCCAGCCCCCAAACCTGATTTAAGCCGTTGGGATGCGGTGTCTGAGCGCATCCATAATCCGGAAGGCGAGGTCACGATTGCCGTTGTCGGCAAATATACCGGAATGAAAGATGCCTATAAATCCTTGATCGAGGCTTTGGCGCATGGCGGGATTGCTAATCGTGTGAAAGTCAAACTCGACTGGATTGAATCGGAAGTGTTCGAGAGCGCAGACCCTTCGCCTTATCTGGAACATGTGCATGGGATTTTAGTGCCCGGCGGTTTTGGACATCGTGGAGCTGAAGGCAAGATCAAGGCAGCCGGTTTCGCGCGCCAGCATAAAGTGCCTTATTTTGGCATTTGTTTTGGCATGCAAATGGCAGTGATTGAAGCGGCCCGATCCTTGGCTGGAATCAAAAATGCCAATTCCACTGAATTTGGTGCGTGCAAAGAGCCACTCGTGGGTTTGATGACCGAATGGATGCGCGGCAATGAATTAGAAATTCGTTCGCAAGGCGGAGATTTGGGCGGCACCATGCGGTTAGGCGCCTTCAAGGCGCGGTTGGGTGCGCAGAGCAAAATTGCCCAGATTTATGGCTCTGAAGATATCGAGGAGCGTCACCGTCATCGCTATGAAGTCAATATGGCGTATCGGGCGCAGCTTGAAGACAAAGGCATGGTGTTTGCGGGTGTTTCGCCGGATGGCTTATTGCCGGAAACTGTCGAATTGATCGATCATCCATGGTTTATCGGTGTGCAATATCATCCGGAATTAAAATCGCGTCCGTTTGAGCCGCATCCTTTATTTGCAAGCTTTATTGCGGCAGCGGTTGAACAGAGCCGATTGGTTTAACCGATGATGAAAGCGCGCGGTCTTGATCATCTTGTTCTGGCGGTCAAGGATCTTGATGAAGCGGGCAGGTTTTATGAGCGGCTTGGCTTTAAGGTCGGGCAGCGCAACCGTCATCCGTGGGGAACTGAAAACAGGATCGTACAGTTTCCGGGCATTTTTCTGGAACTGATTACGATCGGAGCTGATGCCGATCGGGTGCAGCCTGACCCCAAAGTTTTTTCTTTTGGCGGTTTTATCAAAACCTATTTAGACCAGCAGGAAGGCTTTGCCATGCTGGTTCTTGCCTCTGATGATGCGGCGCGCGATCGGCAGGATTTTCTGCAAAATGATATTGGCGATTTTGCCCCTTTCCACTTTGAGCGGCAGGGAATGAGCCCGGACGGAAAGCCGGTCACGGTTGCTTTTTCTTTGGCATTTGCCCGTGATGCGCTTGCACCAGACATTGGCTATTTCGTATGCCAACATCATTTCCCCGAAAATTTCTGGAGCGCTGCGGCACAAGCCCATCCCAATCATGTGAAGGCGCTGACAGAGATTGCGCTTTATGCTGAGAATCCAGCTGATCACGCCGAATTCATGTCCGCCTTTACGGGCTTGCGTGATTATTCGGCGACGTCCTTTGGACTGCGCTTTGAAACCCGGGGCGCGATCACGATTTTGAGCAAACCAGCCTATCACGCGCTATATGGTCCGCAAGACCTGCCGCACCGTGTAGCACTGGCTGGAATAAGTGTGGCCGTTCCAGCACTTGACGCGCTGAGCAAACGGTTTGACGATCAGGGTATCTCGTATCATCATCAAGGACACGCGCTTGTGGTGCCTGCCTCGTTTGCGCATGGTGCGTGTCTGCGTTTTGTGGCGTCTTCTTCTTCCGACCATTCAGCATAGGCATCATGATGACAGAACTTTCTCCCGCACCTATTGTCTCTGTAGGGTCTGTGCGTTTTGGTGCGACGCTGCCCTTTGCTTTGATCGCGGGCCCTTGTGCGATGGAAAGCCGTGAGCATGCCCTGTTCATGGCGGATGCTTTGGTGGAAATCACCAAAAAACTATCGATCCCTTTGGTGTTCAAAGCTTCCTTTGATAAGGCCAATCGAACCTCGGCTTCGGGGCGTCGCGGGATTGGTCTTGATCAAGCCTTGCAAGTCTTTGCCGATATTAAATCCAAACATCATGTCCCCGTCGTCACCGATATTCACGAGCGCGCGCAGTGCAAGCCAGTGGCCTCTGTTGTTGATATTTTGCAAATCCCGGCCTTTTTATGCCGGCAGACTGACCTGTTGATCGAAGCGGCACAAACAGGTCGGGTGATCAATGTTAAAAAAGGCCAATTTCTAGCGCCGTGGGATATGAAAAACGTCGTTGAAAAAATCACCGGGTCTGGCAATGCGCAGGTTTTGGTTACTGAACGCGGCACGTCGTTTGGGTATAATACGCTTGTGACAGATTTTCGCGGCTTGCCATTGATGGCGGCGCAAACAGGTGCACCGATTATTTTTGATGCCACGCATTCTGTTCAGCAACCGGGCGGGCAGGGCGGCTCATCGGGCGGTCAGCGTGAATTTGTGCCCGTTTTAGCCCGTGCTGCCGTGGCTGTCGGTGTTGCAGGATTATTTATCGAGACCCATGATCATCCAGATCAAGCCTTTTCCGATGGGCCGAATATGGTGCCTCTATCCGAGATGGAAAACCTGTTGCACCGTTTACAGGCTTTTGATCGGGTGGCGAAAATGGTATCGTGAGTTTGGCTTAAGCCTTTCATTTGTTTGTTATGTCTTGTTGAGTGCGTTTGATGCGGATCTAACCGATTGCGCCAATTGATATTTTTAAACGTTGGGGGTCATGGATATGTCACGGTGTGCGACAGTTGCGGCCTTAATTTATGTCATCATCATGGAACTGGCTGTTGCGCAAAGCCCGGCCTCTTTGCAGAAAATCGAACATATTCTTGTTATCTTCGAAGAGAATAGAAGTTTTGATAATTTGTTTGGTTCCTTTCCCGGTGCGGATGGAATTCCGTCTGGAGATAAATTGATCCCGCAGGTTGATCGCGAGGGGAAGATTTATGCAACGCTTCCCCAACCCATTGATGGCAAATTAAAGCCTGTCGGACC